>CALPVO020000147.1 GCA_943327025.2 Janthinobacterium lividum | reverse complement strand
TGCAAGACACGCTCACCGCCATTCGCTTGCGAACCCCCTTGCAGGCCGCAGGCCACGCGCTTTATCCGAATGGTGAACGTCACCTGCGTTCAGTGGACAGGCTAGCCAAGCTGTATCCCGCGCCGTTGCTACGCGCCACGCTGGAAGTGGCCGAGCGTTGTCGGTTTTCACTGGATGAACTGCGCTACGAATACCCAGCGGAACTGGTGCCGGAAGGCGAGACCGCTACCAGTTGGCTGCGCCATCTGACGGAAGCCGGCTTGCAGCGGCGCTACCCGGCTGGCGTGCCAGCCAAGGTGCGTGCGCAGGTGGAACACGAACTCGCACTCATCGCAGAACTGCGCTATGAGCCGTATTTCCTGACCGTGCAGGATTTGGTGGCCTTCGCGCGCAGCCGCCATATTTTGTGCCAAGGCCGCGGGTCCGCCGCGAACTCGGCTGTTTGCTATGCGCTCGGGGTGACGGAAGTGGACCCGGCACGGCTACAACTGCTGGTGGAACGCTTCATCTCGCGCGAACGCAACGAACCGCCCGACATCGATATCGACTTCGAGCACGAGCGCCGCGAGGAGGTCATTCAATACCTCTATGAAAAATACGGACGCGACCGCGCCGCACTCGCCGCCACCGTTATTACTTATCACCCGCGCAGCGCCATCCGCGATGTAGGTAAGGCGCTGGGTTTCGACGGACTGCAGGTAGACCGTCTAGCGCGTTCGCTGCAGTGGTGGGATGGAAAGGAAGTGGATGAAGTCCGCGTGCGTGAAGCGGGCTTCGAGCCTGCGAACCCGCAAGTGCAGCGTTTGCTTGGGTTGGTGGCAGCGCTGGATGGGTTCCCGCGGCATTTGTCGCAGCACGTAGGCGGTTTCGTCATTGCGCGCGGTTTACTGGAGGAACTGGTGCCGGTGGAAAACGCCAGCATGCCGGGGCGCACGGTTATTCAGTGGGACAAGGACGACCTCGACGAACTGGGTCTGCTGAAGGTGGACGTGTTGGCGCTCGGCATGCTCACCGCCATTCGCCGCGCACTCGATTACATAGCCGCTTGGGAAGGACGTCCGTTCACCATGTCCGACGTGCCAGCGGAGGACCCGGCCACTTACGCCATGATCTGCCGCGCGGACACGGTGGGCGTGTTCCAGATTGAATCGCGTGCGCAGATGGCCATGCTGCCGCGGCTGCGGCCACGGCATTACTACGACCTGGTCATCGAAGTGGCTATCGTTCGGCCCGGACCCATTCAGGGCGACATGGTCCACCCTTACTTGCGCCGCCGTAATGGCGAAGAGCCTGCCACTTACCCGAGCCCCGAGGTGAAGGGCGTGCTGGAACGTACGCTGGGCGTGCCCATCTTTCAGGAGCAGGTGATGCAGGTGGCCATTGTCGCCGCAGGGTTCACGCCGGGCGAGGCGGACCAACTGCGGCGCGCCATGGCGGCATGGAAGCGTCGTGGTGGTCTGGGGCCTTTCGAAGAGCGTCTACTCGAAGGCATGCGCTTGCGGGGCTACCCGGCACAGTTCGCGCAGCAGTTGTTCCGGCAGATTCGTGGCTTTGGCGATTACGGTTTTCCGGAGTCGCATGCCGCTAGCTTTGCCTTGCTGGTGTATGTGTCTTGTTGGCTGAAGTGTCACGCACCGGCGGCGTTTTTGGCTGCCTTGCTCGACAGCCAGCCGATGGGCTTCTATGCGCCAGCGCAACTGGTGCGCGATGCACGAATGCATGGCGTGGAGGTGCGTGCGGTGAACGTGCAGCACAGCGCTTGGGGTTGTCGGTTGGAACGGGCGGACGATGGCCAACCAGCAGTGCGGCTGGGAATGGCACGCGTGGCCGGGCTAGGCGAGCCCGCAGCACAACGCGTGGCTGCGGCGCGGGGGGAGGGTCCGTTCACCAGCGTGCAGGAACTGGCAGAACGTGCGCAGTTGGTGCGCCGGGAACTCGCCGCATTGGCGGCAGCCGGAGCGCTGGAAGGGTTGGCAGGCCACCGGCACCGCGCCGCCTGGGAAGTGGCAGGCGTGGAAGAAGGCTTGCCGCTGTTCGATGAAGTGCGCATCAATGAGGCCACGCCTTTGCTGCGGGCACCCACGCCTGGTGAGAACGTGGTGGCGGACTATCGGCAACTGGGCCTCACGTTAGGCCCGCACCCCGTGGCTTTGATTCGTGACGGGCTGCAGGCATTGGGGACTTGCACCGCGGAAGACACGCTGGCGCTGGCGCATGGCACGCGTGTGCGTGTGGCGGGGTTGGTGTTGGTGCGGCAGCGGCCGGGAACGGCCAGCGGCGTCACGTTCGTCACCTTGGAAGATGAGACGGGCGTGGTGAACTTGGTGGTGTGGAAGCGCATTGCCCAGCGCGACCGCCGCGCGCTGCTGGGCTCACGCTTGCTGTGGGCGGAAGGCGAAGTACAGCGCGAAGGCGACGTGGTGCATGTGGTGGTGCGTCGCCTGAAAGATGAATCGTTGCGTCTTGGCGAGTTGCTGGCGCGCTCACGCGACTTTCATTAAGCCCGTCGCTGATGTTGGGAGGACGATGGCTTACGACCGGAAGCGTCCCAGCAAGCCCGCTCCCACACAAACTTGCTCTTACATTGGACTATGCCGCGACCGACTACGTGAACGCGTGGGGCGTTCCTGCTCCATGTCATCGAAGTCGTCGTCGAAGTCCGCAAGCAGTTGCGCGGTGCGCTTGTCTTCCAGGTACTTCTCGAGCTTGCGCCACGCCGGCTCGCCAGCCGCCTTGTTGCCGCCGCGCTTGCGCTGTCGGTCCATGTCCTTGAAGACGGCGTCGAGGTCTTCTTCCTCGCTGCGGTCCAGAGCGTCATCGTCGCTCTCATCGAAATCATCGGCTTCGGTCTTTTCCGCCATGGTGTTCACCGCGAAAAAAGCTGTGGGCTTTTCCGGCGGTGCACCCGGGGCGCGACGCCGGAGTCATTTTCGCGCTTTATAAGGCAAGACAGGCGGCGCTGGCAAGGGGCTGCCGCACAGACAATACTCAGCCCAGTTCTTTTTGCAGCACGGCAATGGCGTGGTCGATGCCTGCCGTATCCACATCCAGATGCGTGACAAAACGTAGGCGGTAAAGGCCGGTGGCGAGTACGCCCGCCGCCTTCAGGCGGTCCATGAGGCCCACCGCACGGTCGCGGGGCACGTCGACGAAGACGATATTGCTCTGCGGCGGTTCCACCACCACTCCTGGCAAGCCAGTCAGGCCTGCAGCAAGTCGTGCGGCGAGGGTATGGTCCTCGGCCAAGCGGACCACATGATGGTTGAGTGCGTGGTGGGCCGCCGCAGCCAGAAACCCGGCTTGGCGCATGCCGCCACCTGCCATCTTGCGAACGCGCAAGGCGCGTTGGATGAGTTCGCGTGAACCGCACAGCACGGAACCCACCGGCGCCCCCAACCCCTTCGAGAAACACACGGAGACGCTATCGAACGGCGCGCAGATGGCGCGGGCGGCCGCGTAGGGGTCGCTGTTGAAGGCGTGCTTGGCGTCCGCGGCTAGCGCTACGGCAGCATTGAACAGACGCGCACCATCGAGGTGCGTCGACAAGCCATGCTGGCGGGCCAACGCCGTGGCCGCCTCTAGGTAAGCCACGGGCAGCATCTTGCCGCCAATGGTGTTTTCCAGTGCCAGCAGGCGCGTGCGCGCGTAGTGCGGGTCGTCGGGCTTGATGTTCGCTTCAATGTCCGCCAGGGCCAGCGAGCCATCCGGCTGGTGGCGCAGGGGCTGCGGCTGAATGGAACCCATGACAGCCGCGCCACCGGCTTCCCAACGGTAGGTGTGGGCATATTCGCCCACCAAGTATTCATCGCCGCGGCCGCAGTGGGCGAGCAGGGCGCAGAAGTTGCTCTGCGTGCCGCTGGGCATGAACAGCGCTGCCTCGAACCCCAAGCGCTCCGCCAACGCGGCTTGCAGCGCGTTTACGGAAGGGTCGTCACCGAAGACGTCATCGCCCACCGGAGCGGCGAACATGGCCGCTTGCATGGCGGCGGTAGGGCGCGTGACCGTATCGCTGCGCAGGTCAACAAGGCGGCTCATGTCACTGCACCAGCGTATTCAGTTGGAAGATGGGCAGCAGCAAAGCGATGACGATGAACAACACGAACGCGCCCATGAACAGGATCATCACCGGGCCCAGAATGCCCACGGCCGTGGTGATGAGGTCGTTCATCTCGCGTTCTTGGTTCGTGGCGGCACGCTCCAGCATGGTGTCGAGTTCGCCGCTGGTTTCACCACTCGCGATGAGGTGGATGAGCATGGGCGGAAAGAGCTTGCGGTGTGCCAGCGAGCGGGCGATGGGCGCGCCTTCCCGCACGCGCACGGCGGCTTCTGCCACGGCCTCGCGCATGGGCACGTTAGCGACCACTTCACCGGCGATACGCATGGCGTCGAGTACGGGCACGGCACTGGAAGTGAGCGTGGACAAGGTGCGAGCGAAGCGGGCGGCGTTTACGCCACGGGCTACGCGGCCAATGAGCGGCAGGGTGAGTACCCAAGTGTCGAACTTGCGTCGCGCTGCCGGGTTTTGCAGCCAGCGACGGAAGCCCCACACGCTGCCGCCAATGGAGGCGAAGATGGCCCACCACCAGGCACGGAACAAATCGCTGAAGCCGATGAGAAACTTGGTCGCGAAGGGCAGTTCCTGCTTACCCGTACGGAATACGTTCACGACTTCAGGAACGACCTTCAGCATGAGCACGGTGACGATGATGGACGAGACGATGACCAGCAGCGTGGGGTACACCATCGCATTGCGAATCTGCGATTCCGTCACCTGTCGGCTTTCGGTGTACTCCGCCAAGCGCTCCAGCACCGGGTCGAGACGCCCGGATTGTTCGCCTGCCGCCACGGTGGCACGGTAGATGTCGGGGAACGACTGCGGGAAGGCACCGAGCGCATCCGCTAGACTGCGGCCTTCCATGACGCGGGCGCGAACGCCAGCGACAATGTTGCGAACGCGCGGCTTTTCGGTCTGCTGCGATACCGCCAACAGGGCCTCTTCCAACGGTAGGCCAGCGCGGGCCAGCGTAGCCAACTGGCGCGTCAGCATGGCGAGGTCGCCGGCGGAGATGCCGCGACTGGAGCCGAGCGAACCCTTGCCGCGAGCGGCTTCCTTGCGTTCCACTTCCTGAACGGTGGTGGGCAGGAGCCCACGCTCGCGCAATTGTTGGCGTACTTGGCGTGCGGTTTCGCCTTCGAGCACGCCCTTGTGGGCGCGGCCGGCGGTGTCGAGAGCCGAATATTCGAAGGCGGGCATGGGTGGGGGTTAGTCCTCGCGCGTAACGCGTAGGACTTCCTCGACGGTCGTAACGCCCGCCAGTACTTTGTTGCGACCGTCGTCACGGATGCCCGGCGTTAGCGTACGGGCATGACGCTCCAATTCCTGCTCGCCAGCGCCGTCGTGAATGAGCGTTCGCATTTGCTCATCGACGAGCGTTAGCTCGTAGATGCCGGTGCGGCCCTTGTAGCCCACTTCTGCTCCCGGATGATAGAGCGTAGGCGCGCCGTCTTCGGCGGGCACATTCAGCAGGCGGCGTTCGTATTCGCCGGCGGTGTAGGGCACGCGGGTGGCGGGGTTCAATGTGCGCACCAAGCGTTGCGCCACCACACCGAGCAGCGTGGAAGACAACAGGAAAGGCTCCACACCCATGTCGCGCAAGCGGGTGATGGCGCCGACGGCCGTGTTGGTGTGCAGCGTCGACAGCACCAAGTGACCCGTGAGCGAAGCCTGCACCGCAATCTGCGCGGTTTCCAGGTCGCGGATTTCACCGACCATCACCACGTCCGGGTCCTGACGGAGGATGGCGCGCAAGCCGCGGGCGAAGGTCATGTCGACCTTCGTGTTCACCTGCGTCTGGCCAATGCCGTCGATGTAGTACTCGATGGGGTCCTCGACGGTGAGGATGTTCCGCGAGTTGTCGTTCAGCTTTTCCAAGCCCGCATAAAGCGAGGTGGTTTTACCGGAACCGGTGGGGCCGGTAACCAGGATGATGCCGTAGGGCTTGTGCAGCAGTTCGTCGTAGCGTTCGCGCGTTTGCGGGTGCATGCCGAGCGCGGTGAGGTCGAGGCGGCCGGCTTGCTTGTCCAACAAGCGCAGCACCACGCGTTCGCCGTGGCCGGCGGGAAT
>CALPVO020000146.1 GCA_943327025.2 Janthinobacterium lividum | reverse complement strand
GGTGGCACCCGCTTTGGCATAATGGCGTATTACCGTTTTGGACCTAGGCCTGCCATGCGCCGCATTCTCGTCACCAGTGCCCTCCCCTATGCCAACGGCCCGCTGCATCTGGGGCATTTGGTGGAGTACACGCAGACCGATATTTGGGTGCGCCACCAAAAGATGGCTGGCAACGAGTGCTACTACGTTTGCGCCGATGACACGCACGGCACGCCCATCATGCTGCGGGCACAGTCCGAGGGCATCACGCCCGAGGAACTCATCGCCCGCGTAGGCGCTGAGCATGCCGCCGATTTCGCCGCTTTCGGCATCGACTTCGACCATTTCCACAGCACTAACGCGCCAGAGAACCGGGCGCGCACCGAGCAAATCTTTCAGTCGTTGGATGCTGCGGGGCACATCGCGCGTCGCACCATTCGTCAGGCCTACGACGCCAAGGCCGGCATGTTCCTGCCGGACCGCTACGTCAAGGGCACTTGCCCACGCTGCAAGGCTGCGGACCAGTACGGCGACAGCTGCGAGAAATGCGGCGCCACTTACTCCCCCTCCGAACTCATCGATCCGGTGTCGGCCGTCTCGGGCACCACGCCGGAAGAACGCGATAGCGAACATCTCTTCTTCCAGCTCGGCCATTTCGAACCCTTGCTAAAAGAATGGGTCCGCAGTGGCACGGTGGATTCGGGTGTCGCCAACAAACTGGACGAGTGGTTCACCGCGGGGCTACGCGACTGGGATATCTCGCGCGATGCGCCGTACTTCGGCTTTGGCATCCCAGGGGCGCCTGGCAAGTTCTTCTACGTGTGGCTCGACGCACCCATTGGCTATATCGGCAGCTTCGACGCCCTGTCCGCCAAGCGCGGTGTGGATGTGGCGGCCACCCATGATGAATTCTGGGGGGCAGAAGGCGCACGCAAGGCGGGCACCGAGCTCTACCACTTCATCGGCAAAGACATTCTGTATTTCCACGCGCTGTTCTGGCCTGCCGTGCTGAATGGTGCCGGCATGCGCACCCCGAACGGCGTGTTCGTTCACGGCTTCCTTACGGTGAACGGCCAGAAGATGTCGAAGAGCCGCGGCACGTTCATCACCGCACGCCAGTACCTGGACCTGCTGCCCGCGGAGCCGCTGCGCTTTTACTTCGCCAGCAAGCTCACGCCCGGCCTCGACGACATGGACCTGAGCCTCGAAGACTTCACCAGCCGCTTCAACGCCGAAGTGGTGGGCAAGGTGGTGAATATCGGCAGCCGCTGCGCTGGCTTCCTCACCCGCAGCTTCGAAGGCCGTCTGGCCGCCAGCCTGCCGGAGCCCGCCCTGTTCGCGGAATTCGCTGCTGCTCGCCCGCGCATACAGGCGCTATACGAAGCCCGCGACTATGCAGCCGCCGTGCGTGAAGTCATGATGCTGGCCGACAAAGCCAACCAGTACATCGATACGCAAAAGCCTTGGCTGCTGGCCAAGGACCCGACCCGCGCCCAAGAGGTGCAGGCGGTGTGCACACAGGGACTGAACCTGTTCCGTTCACTGGTGGGTTTCCTGAAGCCCGTCATGCCGAACCTCGCCGCGGGTGCCGAAGCCTTCCTGCAGGCTCCCCTTAGCCGTTGGGAACAACTGGATACGCCCCTGCTGGACCATGCCATCCGCACTTATGAAGCGCTGGCGACGCGGCTGGATAGCAAGGTCGTGGCACAGTTGGTGGTGACGCCGCCAACGGTGAGCGAACCGGCTGCGGAGGCGAAGGCCGCGCAAGGCACCGTGGAGAGTCGCGAGCAAGCTCGCTCCCACAAAGCAGGAGCAGCAAACAACGACAGTGGTGCGAGCAAGCAAGCAAAGGCAGCCGCCCCCGCGGCAACGGCTAGCGCCGCGGCGGGTGCCACTCCCGAAATCGACCTCGAAGCACTCATGAAGGTGGAACTGCGCGTGGCCGAGGTGCTCGAGGCCTCTACGGTCGAGGGCTCCGACAAACTATTGAAGCTGCGCGTCAGCCTCGGCACCCATGCCGAAGGCACCGTCATCGAGCGCACTATCTTCTCGGGAATTCGTTCCGCCTATGCTCCGGAGCAACTCGTCGGGCGTCAGGTTGTCATCGTCGCCAACTTGAAGCCGCGCAAGATGCGCTTCGGCACCAGCGAGGGCATGGTGCTCGCCGCCGAAAATGGCGCTGGTGGCATCTTCGTGCTGTCGCCGGATGCCGGCGCTGTTACCGGCAGCCTCATCAAGTAACGCTGGCGCCCCGTACCGCATGGACACCACACTTGCGGAGCGCCTGAATGCACTGCTGCCACAGACGCAGTGCACGCGTTGCGGCTATGCCGGCTGTCGCCCTTACGCAGAAGCCATGTCTAACGGCGAAGCCGCCCCCAACCGTTGTCCGCCGGGCGGACCAAGCACACTGGTCAGCCTCGCTAATGCGCTTGGCGTGGCTGAACTGCCGCTCGACACCAGTTGCGGCACTTTCCAGCCGCCGCGTGTCGCGGTCATCGACGAAAGCGTTTGTATCGGCTGCGCCAAGTGCCTGCCCGCTTGCCCCGTGGATGCCATCGTCGGTGCACGCAAACTGCTACATACCGTTATAGCCACCGAATGCAATGGTTGCGAACTGTGTATCGCTCCTTGTCCGGTAGACTGCATCCGGCTAGAACCCACCGGTGCCCCGGCGCGCAATGCTGCCGCACTAGCCGCTGAGGCGAAGCACTACCAAGGACGGCAGCGCGCGCACGAGCAACGCCGTGAGCAGCGCGAGCAGCAGCGGGCCTTGGCCTTGGCCGAACGCGCCGCCCGCTGGCGCGCAGACCAAAGCACGGGAGAGGAACCCGCGTGAACCCTGAACAACGTCGCGAGTTCTTCACGCGCCTGCGTGCCCTGAACCCCGCCCCAAAAACCGAACTGGAGTACCACTCCCCGTTCGAGTTGCTGGTGGCAGTAGTGCTGTCGGCGCAAGCCACCGACAAGAGCGTGAACCTGGCGACGCGACGGCTCTACCCCGTGGCCAATACGCCAGCGGCAATACTGGCTTTGGACGTTGCTGGCCTCACGCCCTACGTAAAGCACATCGGTCTGTTCAACGCCAAAGCGAAGAACGTTATCGAACTATGCCGGCAGCTATTGGCAGAACATGGTGGCGAAGTCCCGACCGACCGCGCAGCGCTCGAGGCGCTACCCGGAGTGGGGCGCAAGACGGCAAACGTCGTGCTGAACACGGCCTTCGGCCAGCCCACGATGGCCGTGGATACGCATATCTTCCGTGTCTCGAATATCACCGGCTTGGCGCCGGGCAAGACCGTACGCGCCGTCGAAGACGCCTTGATCAAGCGCGTGCCAGCAGACTTCCTGCTGGATGCGCACCACTGGCTCATTTTGCATGGACGCTATGTGTGCAAGGCCCGCAAACCCGATTGCAAGCATTGCGTCGTGGCAGACCTGTGCCGCCATGGCCGCAAACTTATCGCCAAGGGCACACTGCCCACATCGGAGCCCCGCTGATGCCCGTGTTCCACGACCAACAGCGCGACGCCCTGCGGCGCATGTACCTGGAAGCTTGGCAACGGCATCAGGAGGGCCTGCCCCTCACGCCGCTGCAAGCGCAAGTGGCGGATGTAGTCGCTCTGCACCCGGAGTACCACGCCTTGCTAACACCAGACGCACTAGACCGCGACTGGAAGCCAGAACAGGGCCAAACCAACCCGTTCCTGCATATGGGGATGCATCTGGCCTTGCGCGAGCAAGTCTCCACGGACCGCCCCAAAGGCATCCGCGATGTTCACGCCTTGCTCGTACGGCGCCACGATTCCGACCACGAAGCCGAACACCGCATGATGGAACCGCTAGGCGCGGCACTGTGGGAGGCACAGCGCCAAGGCGTCGCCCCCGACGAGCAACGCTACCTGGCGGCCTTGCGGTCGCTGTAATTTCTTCGCAGAACGCTGCCATGTGGGCAGTTCCAGTCCGGTCCAACGTGCAGAAGCCAGGCGCGAATGAACACCACTGAAATCTTCCTGATAGCGCTCCTCATCATCTTCACTGCGCCCTATCTGTTGTGGCGTCTGGGCCGCACGGACTACTGGGCGCCCTTGGTGGTGGTGCAGATAGTAGGCGGCATCTTGCTGGGTCCCGGCGTGCTAGGCGCGGTGTATCCGGACTACTACGCCTTCGTATTCAACCCGACAGTCGTGCAGTCGCTCAATGGCATCGCTTGGTGGGCAGTCATGCTGTTCGTCTGGCTGGCGGGGGTAGAACTGGACCTGCGCGATGCATGGCGCAAGCGCGGCGAGACCAGCATCACGGCCGGGCTGGCGCTGTTCCTGCCACTGCTGGCAGGTGCAGGTGTCGCTGCAGGATTGCTGTGGCACGCTGGCGGCGCGTCTTCCCTCTGGATGGGAACCGGCGCTACGTCGTGGCAATTCGTTCTGGGTGTGGGCATGTCCTGCGCCGTCACGGCGCTGCCCATTCTGGTGCTGTTCCTCGAACGCTTGGAACTCCTGCGTCAGCCGCTTGGCCAACGCATCCTGCGTTACGCCAGCTTGGACGACATCGCCATCTGGGGCGTGCTGGCGCTGATTCTCATGGACTGGAACCGCGTGGGTCGGCAACTCCTGTTTCTGGCGGGCTTCGCGGTGCTGGTGTCGGTCTTCCGCTGGGGTATGCGGCGCCTTCCTCCAATCGACCGCTGGTATGTCAGCCTCATCTGGCTGGCGGCTTGCGCTTGGGGCGCCGATTGGTCTGGCCTGCACTTCATGGTCGGCGCGTTTTTGGCCGGCGCCGTCACGGACAGCGAGTGGTTCGACCGCGATTCCCTCGACAAACTGCGCCATCACGTCTTGCTGGTGATGATGCCGGTGTTCTTCCTGAGCACTGGCTTACGCACGCAGTGGGAAGCAGGCGGACTTCAGGTATTCATGGCCGCTGGCGCACTGCTGGCGGCGACGGTAGCCGGCAAACTACTGGGTCTGCGCCTGGCAGGAAAACTGCTGGGCTGGGCGCCTGGCGAGGCGTCGCTCATCGGCTGGCTGCTGCAGACGAAGGCGCTCATCATGATCATCTTCGCCAACATCTTGCTCGACAAGGCCGTCATCACGCCGACGACGTTCACGGCTTTGCTGCTGATGGCCGTCGGCAGCACCATGCTCACCATTCCAGTGGTCACACCGAAACTGCGCAAGCTGGGACGACTACCCTGAAGGCACGGAGCAGGCGGCGTCACTGAACGGACGCCGCCGATGCCGAAGGGTTAGCGCTTTGGCGGACCCTTGCGATGCGGCTTTGAAGGACCGCTGAACGGACGCCCGGCAAACGGGCGCGGAGGACGGGCACCGCCCTCGAACGGCGGACGAGCGCCGCCTTCAAAGGAACGCGGGCCACCGCCCTCGAACGGACGACCAGCACCTTCGAAGGGACGCGGAGCGCCACCCTCGAACGGACGACCACGCGGCGGGAACGAGGGACGACCGCCACCTTCAAACGAACGGGGACCACCGCCTTCGAACGGACGACCACCACCCTCAAACGGACGGCCACCGCCCTGGAAATGGCGCGGACCGCCACCGTGGAACGGCGGACGCCCGCCGCCTTGGAACGGCCTGCCGCCGCCTTCGAACTGACGCGGGCCACGGGGACCCCCTTCGCCAGCACCGGCCTCTGCGGGCTTGATGTCGAGCGAACGCCCGCGCACCTTCACCTCGGAAATCTTGCCGAGCACTTCCGGCGACAGACCCGCCGGTAAGCGCACAAGCGTGTGGTCAAAGTGAATGTCGACGCCGTTGATCTGGTTGCCGGCGAGGTCCGCCGTGTGCGCAATGGCGCCCACGATGTTCCCCGGCTGCACGCCGTGGGCACGGCCCACTTCAAGGCGGTATACCTGCTGCGGACCGAAGCGATCTTCACGGGACACATACTTGCCGTGCGGACGCTGTTCTTCTTCCAGCATCTCTGCCAGACGGTCGCGAGGACGACCCTGCCGGTCTTCCGGTGGCAACGAACGCGGGGCGCCGTCGCGGCTACCCGGCTCTTCACCACCCGGCAGCAGCAGCGGTGTTTCGCCCTGCGCCATGCGGGCAAGCGCGGCGGCCACGTCGAGCAGGTCCTGACCGGACTCGCGTACGACAGACTCGATGACACTGCGGTATTCAGTAGACACGCCTTC
>CALPVO020000145.1 GCA_943327025.2 Janthinobacterium lividum | reverse complement strand
GGGGCATTGGCGCCGCATAAGCGCCCAGCCACGGGTACAAATTCATCGTTTTCGTTATGGATCCAGAGGCCACCATCCGGGCTGCCGGTGATATTGGCCATGGCCCGCAGCACGCGAACGCCAAGGTCGTTCCGGTCCAGTGCCGGCCCGTCGCCGTCGATATTGCGCACGAACCGCAGCCATTCCTCACGGTAATCGTATTTCTGCGCCACGAAGTACTTTTGGACGAAGACGCGAATGACGGCACGGGCTTCGGCGGACAAAGCAATGACCACCAGCACCGCAACGCTGCCGCACAGCACAGCCACCTCGAGCGCTCCACCCCAGGTGCCGCCGAAAGAACGCACGTACGCGCCCATGATGGCAACGACAAAGAGGTAGCAACCCACCAACAACATGATGGTGGTAAAGAACGTTCCACCTGCGCCGATGCGCTTTTCGACTGCCGATTTCCGCAACCGATTGATGCCGTAGGCGAGGAGTATGGCAACGATGGCATTCACGAACCCACGGCCCTGCCAGAGCGGCACTGGCACATCACCGAAGATGTAGGTGGCACTGAACATGACAATGTCGTAGCAGGCCATTAGGGCTACTGCCGTTAGCAGATGCTTGATGGACCAGTAGGCCGCTGGCGAACGGTTTCGACCTGCTTGCTCCGCGGCTATGACGACCAGCACGGCACAGATGAGTCCACCCATGGCATAGAGTGCGCTTGGCCAGTGCTTCAACAAGCCAATATCAAGAGCCGCAGATGCTGCAGCACCAGCAACCACCAGCACGGTGAATACTGCGACCATCAGACGCGGCAAGGCTTGCAACCAGGGGTCTTCGCTGTTGCGAGGCAGGGCTACCCACATGAGCAGGAGCCAACCCCCATAGCGGGCCATTTCCAGAAAGTAGTGGCCCGGGGGCCCCAACCAGCCGCTGCGGGAATCCCAGGCGAGGACGCAAGCCCAGACGGCATTCAAGAACAAGGCCGGCACTAAAGCTGAGCCCAAGTCAGTAGAGAACTTTGCCCGAACCGTTAAGCCCAGCGTCAGCAGTAGCAATACCGCGGCACAGAGGAAGGAGATGACGGAGGCGAGATCGTGGACGAACATAGCGCTAGCGTCCCCGGCCCCACAGCACCACTTCCACCGTCTGCATGAGAATCATCAAGTCGAAGATGAGGCTATGGTTCTTCACGTAGTAGAGGTCGTACTCCAGCTTCTGCGCAGAGTCGTGGTCGGAAGCGCCATAGGGGTAGCACAGCTGCGCCCAACCGGTAATGCCCGGCTTCATGCAGTGGCGCTCGCGATAGTAGGGAATCATCTCCGACAAGCGGTCCACGAACGGCGGACGTTCCGGGCGGGGGCCCACGAACGCCATATCGCCCCGTAACACGTTGATGATTTGCGGCAGTTCGTCGATACGGGTTATGCGGCAGAAATTGCCCACTCGAGTGATGCGGGGGTCGCTTTTCACGGCCCACTGGGCACCAGCCTTTTCGGCGTCAGTGCGCATGGAGCGCAGCTTCAATACCGCGAAGGGCTTGCCGTTCAACCCAACACGGATTTGCCGATAGAACACCGGTGCCAGCAAGCCATCTTCCAGCTTGATAGCCAACATGGCCAACAGCAGGATGGGCCAGGCGACGGCCAACAACAACAAGCTGGCGGCAATATCCAGCACGCGCTTGACTGCCAGCTGCACGGGATGGTGGGCGAAGCCTCCAGAGAAGATCATCCAACTGGGATTCACCACGTCCAGCCGCACGCGGCCCGTTTCGCGTTCCAGGAAATCGATGAGCTCGATAACGCCGATGCCGGCGAGACGGCAATCCAGCAGCTCTCCCACAGGGAACGAGCTACGGCGGTCGTCCATGCCAACCACCACTTCGTCAATGTCGTGTTGCCGGCAATACGCCAACAAGTTCGCGGGGGTCGGTAGCAATTCGTCGGCCGACACCGCCACGGCGTCGCCAGTCATGGCGATGTAACCGTGGACGCGGTAACCACGTTGGTCCGAACGGCGCCGCAGCCGGGCCAAACTCATGGCACGGTTTCCCGCCCCCAGCACCAACACCGAGCTCTTGAAGCGCTCTTCGTCGACCACGTGTTCGAACACGAACCGCGCAAAGCTGATGAGGACGCCCGACACGAGCCCGGCAGCAACCAGCACGCTGCGGGGAACTGCGGCGTCGGGCAACAAGTAGGAAACGAGGCCGACCACCGCCGAGCCCGCCATGATGGCGACCCCAACGCGGGCGAGTACCCCAATGAAGCGATTGCGCTGGCGGCGATGGTAGAGGCCCGTGGCGCCGATGGCGATGGAGTTCAGCAGCGCATACGGCAGCAAGGGCCAACCGACCACCAGTTCTTCATACCAACCACCGCCCCACAGCAGGCGAGCGCCGAGGATGGGCGCGATGGCGAACGCTGCCAGCTCGATGATGACGAGCAGCGCAAGCGGGAGATTGAAGTGATGGCGCAGGAAATTCACGATAGACCGACCCAGGGGGCTTGGGGGACGGCATGTACCATAACGTAGCGCCCTCACCACTACCGTGAGGGGGTTCTCATCTATGGGATAGCGCTGACTACCGCCGGGCGTTCAGCCACCCCAGCACGGGCAGGTGCGCCGGCGCCTCGCCGCCCACCGCAGGCGCCAAGCCTTCGGCCATCTTCTTGCCCAGCTCCACGCCCCACTGGTCGAAGGGGTTCAAGTCCCAAAGGACCGACTGGACATAAACCTTGTGTTCATAGAGCGCCACCAGCTTCCCGAGCGTCGGTGCGTCCAGCTGCTGGAATGCCAGCACTGTCGTGGGCCGCCCACCAGCGTGCACCTTGTGGGGCGCCAAAGCGGCCACATCAGCGGCGCTGCGGCCACGGGCCTGCAGTTCAGCAGCCGCTTCAGCCTGCGTGTGACCGCGAGCGAACGCTTCCACCTGCGCCATGGCGTTGCCGACCGCGTAGTCCGCGCTGCGCTGCAGCCCGGCACTGGAACGCGCCGGTACCAGCACATCCAGCGCCGAAGGGGCATTGCCTTGGTGCAGCAACTGGAAGAACGAATGCTGCGCGTTGTTACCTGGCTCGCCCCACACCACAGGACAAGTACCCCAAGTGACCGGCATACCATTGCGGCGCACGCTCTTGCCGTTGCTCTCCATCTCCAGTTGCTGCAAATAAGCGGCAAAGCGATGCAGACGGTCTTCATAGGGCAGCACGCCCAACGCGCCTATGTCGAGGAAGTTGCGGTTCCACGCCCCCACCAACCCGAGCAGCACGGGCAGGTTCTGCGCCAGCGGCGCGGTACGGAAGTGTTCATCCATGGCCTGGCCGCCGGCCAGAAACTGCTCCCAAGCAGGCGTATCCACGGCCAGCTCCACCGCCAAACCAATGGCAGACCACAGACTATAGCGACCACCGACCCAGTCCCACATGTCGAAGCGCGCATCGGCGCCCACGCCAAAGGCGTCCATGGCCTTGGCATTCGTGGACACGGCGGCGAAGTGCTTGGGCACAGCCGCATCGCCCAGCTCCGCGGCCAGCCAGTCGCGCGCGAGACGGGCATTGGTGAGCGTTTCCAGGGTGGTAAAGGTCTTGGAGCAGATAATGACCAGCGTGGTGGTGGGGTCCAGTTCGCGTAGCAGGCCGGCCAGGCGCGTGCCGTCGATGTTCGACGCGAAGTGCGTGCGCAAGCGGCGGCCCGTACGGTCCTCCAACTGTTCACGCACTTGGCCCAAAGCTTCGTAGGCCATGACCGGGCCGAGGTCTGAGCCACCGATGCCAATATTCAGCACATCGGTAAACGGCTGCCCCGTATGCCCGCGCCTACGGCCCGTGCGCACCTCCGCCACGAACGCCCGCAGCTTCGCGCGCTCTGCAGCCACCAGCGCCAACTTGTCGGCGGGAATCGTGGTGGGCAGCGAACTGCCAGCACGCAACGCGACGTGCAACGCCGCGCGGTCTTCGGTGTGGTTCACGTTAACGCCGGCGAAAAGGTCTTGCACCTGCTGCGGCAAGCCACAGGCAGCCGCCCACTCCAGCAGCGCTTGCAGCGCCGCGGCATCCAAACGCTGGCGGGTGAAATCGAGCAGGAGCCCCTCGCCTTCCACCGCTAGGCTCGCATAGCGGCCAGCGGCGTCGGCGAAAAGTTCAGCAGGGGCCGCGGCACCAAGGCGTGCGGCATGTGCGGACAGGCGCTGGGCCAGTTCCGCGGGGAGCGTAGCGGGCAAGTTCATGCCCGCTATTGTAGGGGAAGTAGTCCGGAAGAGTCGGGAGCAAGATTCCTCCCGGACTACCCGTCAGGCCTCTTCGGCCGCCTGACGCTTCACAGTCGCCTGCAGCCAGAAGCCTGCCACCACGGCCATGAACACCGGCAGGGTGTCCGGCGTGCGCCCGGTAAGCGTGGTTTGGGCCACTTCAGTGCACAACACCAAAACCGTGACGCCAGCAGCAGCCTGCCAAGGCTGCACACGACGGCTGTACCACACCATGATGAGCGCGGCAGTCCAGAAGCCATACTCGGCCACGGCGCGCATGTTCGTCACCGGGTTGAAGGTGTCGAGCAGTGCGTGGAACGGCACGACATTGAACGGGTTGCTGGCAGCGAAATCGAAGGGACGCAATGCATCGACCAGGAACGCCGCGGTGACCAGCACGCGCAGCGCGCGCTGGTGCAGGTCTTCGTTGTTCTGCCACACGTAGAACCCGCACCACGCCAGCGCCAGACCGACCCATTCACCGAGATCGGACTGCACGGTTTCAATGGTGAGCTGTGCGCCAACGATGAACAAGCCCAGAGCCGCGTAAACCGACAGCGGATGAATACGCATGAAGCCCATGCGGCGGATGGCCGAGAACACCGCAGCGTAGCCCGCGGTATAGAACAACACCCGGCGCCAGGAAGGGGCATCGGCAGCCAGCATGTCACGCAGGTTCACCGCCCAGTCGTGGAGGTGCACCGAAGGCGCAAACGGGATGAGCCGCGCCACCAACCACAACACCACCACATAGCCGCCGAAGCGCGCCGTAGTACGGGCGTTCCAGCGCGGCTGCGCGATGTAACGCGCAAGCGGCACGCCAGCGATGGCGCCCGTCAGGTTGGCGATGACGTCCATTCCTGAAGAAACACGACCGGCGATGACCTGCTGGACGGCTTCAAAACCGATGGAAAGTACTGCCGCTCCAGCGGCCGCGAGGATGACCGCGAGCAGGACCGAAAACCGTCCGCGGGCAGCCCAGCCGACAGCGGCGCCCCACGGCAGGAACAGCACCACGTTGGCGACGATGTCGCCGGGGGTGAAGTCTGCAAAGCTAATGCCGCCAATACTGGCAGCTGCCAATGACCCCGTCAGAACGAACGGGAAAAGGCAAAGGTAGGCAATGACCAGCGCACTGACCCCAAGCACCGTGAGCGCGCTAGAAGTGTTGGGTGGCTGAGAAGATTCGGCAGTGGTAGACGCATGAACGTCGGAGGCGATAGCGGACACGACAGTTCCCTCTGTGGGTTTTTCGAACCCTCAGTAGAACCTTACTTCGCGTAATATTCTTTGTACCAGTTCACAAATTGGGCAATGCCCTCTTCCACCGGAGTGGCGGGGGTATAACCCACGTCCTGCTGGAGCGCCTCGATGTTCGCCCAAGTAGCAGGCACATCGCCCACCTGCAATGGCAGGAAGTTCTTTTCGGCCTTCCGGCCGAGGCAGGCTTCCAGCACCTCGATATAGCGCATGAGTTCCACCGGCTGGTTGTTGCCGATGTTGTAGAGCCGGTACGGCGCGTTGCTGCTGGCCGGGTCCGGCGTGTCGCTGTTCCAGGTGGCATCGGCCGTCGGGGGGCGGTCCGAGGCGCGCACCACGCCTTCCACGATATCCGCCACGAAGGTGAAATCGCGCTTGTGCTGGCCGTGGTTGAACACGTCGATGGGCTTGCCTTCGAGGATGTTCTTGGTGAACAGGAACAGCGCCATGTCCGGGCGGCCCCAAGGGCCATACACCGTGAAAAAGCGCAGGCCCGTGGTGGGCAAGCCGTAGAGGTGCGAATAGGTGTGCGCCATCAGCTCCGTCGCCTTCTTGGTGGCGGCGTAGAAGCTGAGCGGGTGGTCCACATTCTGGTGGACGCTGAACGGCATGGCGGTGTTGGCGCCATAGACGCTACTGGTGGACGCGTAGACGAG
>CALPVO020000144.1 GCA_943327025.2 Janthinobacterium lividum | reverse complement strand
GCTGCGTCACCTCGAACCACTCCTGGATACCGCGGATGATGAATTCCGCGAATTCTTGGGCGTTGCCCGCGAAGACGCCATGGTCGTCGTAGCCGTCTTCCCAGTAGACAGCTTTCATCAGGTCCACATCGCAGCGGTCCAGTGCGCGGCAATAGCTCGTCAGCACGTGGTAGATCTTTTGGCGATCGACGAGTTCCTGCAATTCGGGCGTCAGAGTAGTCATCGTTCCTCCGGTGGCGGTGTTAAATTTCGAACCGATAGTTGAACTTCACGAGTAGCTGGTCGCTATTGCGCAGGCTGAAGGTGGAGGACATCAGGGAACCGAGCGATTCACGGTTGTCCTCGTCCAACTGCAGGCCGCCTCGACCATACACGACGTAGAGATACGATAGCGGCGCAAATTCATAGCGATAGCGTAGCTGGATGCCGAGGTTGCGCAGAGAAAAGTCCCGGGGGCGTATCGACTGGTCCGCTACCTTGCCGCCCGGCAGAATCTGCCACTGCTGCCGCCCGTTGGCATCGAGCGCGATGCTCTCCAGTTTCACGCGGAGTTCGTGTTTGGAACCACCGGCCCATTGGGCCCCGGCCACCAGGCCCAGTTGGCGGCTGTTGTAGTTGGCAAGCGTCGTCCCGCCCTTCCAGATGAGCCAATCTGGCCTCAGGGAGGCCCGCAGGCCAACATTGAAACGCAGCGCGTCGGTCACGTGGTAAGTGGGCTGGAAGAAGGTCTCGACGGCGGTGGAGCCAAGTCGCTCCAAGCCAGTTTGTCCCGCATGCACTTCTGCGTTGAAACTCCAGTGTCCGCGTTGGGGCCAATTGCGGATGAAGTCCAAGACCAAGCGGCCTGGCACACGAACTCGGCCATTGCCGCGTGAGAGACGGTCGTCGTAGCCCTTAGAGAGCGCGGTGAGTGCTAGATACTCGTTGCCACCCCCACGGGTGTCCGAAGTACGGTTCACCTGCAGGGCGTTGAAGATGGTATCGCCATGCATGTTGTGCCGGCTGGAAGCCACATAGCCCCAGTCGTGGGAGCGGTACGAAGAGCTTGCCGCCAGGTCGGTTACCCGTTCGCGCATCTCGTAGCGCACATAGTTGATCGCGTTGCGGTCTAGGTAGCCAAAGTCGTTCAGTTGCAGATCTTCGCCTGCATGCAAGATGTACAAGTTCTGGCGCCAGCGGTTGCTCAGTTCATGGTCCAAGCGCATTTGGAAGCCCGCATCGCGCTGTTGTTCGCCGCGGCTGTCAACGAGTGAGCCGACCAGCTGCGTCACAATGGAAAAATGCGGGTTAGGCTTCCAGTGATGGTCGAGTTCGATAACACTCGCAGTACGGTCAAGATAGTCCGAGCGTACTTGGGTGGCCAGTAGGCCAACGTCCTGATGGGCGAGATTATGGACGGCGCGCAGGGCTAAAAAATCACGGCCGGCGTTGCCGCGTTCGGTGCTGGCGAACACCCCATAGTTGGTACCCCCAGCGCTGCCGTTGAGTTTCAGCGCGGCCAGCACGTCCGCGGGGCCACTGCCGTCGTCGGCGGTGCCGCCCACGCGGCGTGTGTAAACCAGGCCACTCTTGTTCTGCCCGAAGGGGACGTCGAACAGGCTCTGGTTTTCGGTGAAGAACGGACGTTTGTCGCTGTAGAAGGTTTCGACGGCATCGAAGTTCACCACCAACTCGTCGCTTTCAATCTGGCCGAAATCCGGGTTCAGCGTTGCAGTGAGCTGAAAGGTGCCGCTGGGCTTCCACAACAGGTCTGCGCCCGCGTCCATGGCGGTGCCGCCACCGGTTAGGCGCGAGGTGCTGACGAGGTACGGTGTAATGGCCAGCAGGGACTGTGAATAGTCCGGGACTTCCACTTTGGCCAATGCGGACAAGTAACGCGGGTCGAAATAGCTGATGGCGGGCCAGGCGACTCGCTCTCCCGTGGCGGCAATGACCCGGTCGAAGTAGATACCGATGGTGCGTTTGCCGGTAGTCGTGCGCTTCATGGGAGCCACATGCCACGGGATGAGCATCTCGGCTGTCCAGCCGTCAGCTTGTTCCGCGATGCCATGCTGCCAGTCACCGTCCCAGTCTTGCCGGAACACATTTTCGTTGGAAACCACCGCGTCCATGACGCCTTGCCCGAGGGTGAGCGTGAAGTTGTAGCCGGTGCCGCCCTCGCCATCGTAGTCCACCACGAAGTTCACCCGGTCCACGGAGCCGTACTGGTCGCGCTGGGTGCGTTGGCGGGAACGGGGTGCTGCGGCGTCTTGGCTGCTATGGAATGCCACGGCCAGGCCGTCGGGGGTGGGAAGTAGCCACACCTCCATCGGTTGCTGGCTGTCGCCCTTGGTGAGCGGTTGGACGACTTTGAAGTCGGTGATGTGGCGCGCCGTTTGCCATTCCGGTTCGTTCGGGACGCCGTCGATTTTCAGGTCGGCGTGGGCGGCGGAGGTGAGCAGGGCCCAGCCGAGGAGGGTCGAGAAAAAGGGCTTCATGGGCTGCTACTAAACCATGACTGGCCCTGTCTGTGCCATTGCGCGGACAGATAAAACCTTGGGCAGGATTCGGGCCAGTTTTCCTCAAGAACGGTTGAGCGGCACGGACGGCGCTTCCGTGTAAATCTTGTCTTCTGGTCAGTTGGCTTTCCGCCGCCCGGAAAAGGAATCCAAACGTGTTCGGCATCACTCCCTCCGCCCGCCTGCGCCCGTCGCCGTTTTTCGACGCGACCCTGCAGGAAGGCGTCTGCGCCTTCACCACCTACAACCACATGCTCATGCCGACCAGTTACGGCAAGCCGCTGGAGGAGTACTGGCGGCTGCTGAACGGGGTGAGCCAGTGGGACGTGGCCGTGGAACGGCAGGTGCAGTTGCGTGGCCCGGATGCTGGGCGGCTCGCGCAAATTCTGGCCCCCCGCGACCTGAGCCGCTGCCAGGTGGGGCAGGGCAAGTACGTGCCGCTGTGCAACCACGAAGGCGTGCTTATCAACGACCCTATCTTGCTGAAGTTGGCGGATGACCTCTACTGGCTGTCCATCGCTGACAGCAATATCTGGTTCTGGGCGCGTGCCATTGCGGCCGAGCGCAAGCTGAACGTGGAGGTATCGGAGCCCGATGTCTCGCCTATGGCCTTGCAAGGCCCCAAGGCGGTAGAGGTGGTGGCTCACGTCTGTGGAGACTGGATTCGCGAACTCAAATACTTCTGGTTCCGCGAAACGGAAATCGCCGGTATCCCCGTGGTGGTGGCACGTTCCGGGTGGTCGAAGCAGGGCGGCTATGAAATCTACTTGCGCGATGGCAGCAAGGGGACGGCGCTGTGGAATCTGTTCCGCGAGGCCGGCACGCCTTGGGACATCGGCCCCGGCAACCCGAATTGGTGTGAGCGCGTGGAAAGCGGTCTTATCTCTTACGGTGGCGACACGGACACCATGACGAACCCGTACGAGGTACGCATGGGCAAATATGTGGACCTGCATGCCCCGGACGACACCATAGGCATTCAAGCCTTACGCCGCATCCATGCCGAAGGACCGAAGCGCCATTCGCTGGGCATAGTGCTGGACGCAGGGGAGCCCGTGCAGCCCGGATTCGCCTGGAACCCCATCTTCAAAGACGGCCGCAAGGTGGGCGACCTCACCAATTGCATCTTCTCGATTCGTCTCCAAAAGAACATTGGCTTTGCGCTCATCGAGCGTGGCTGCCACGTCGGCGACCGGGTAGAGTCGCTGGTGGCTGGCCAGCGCCAGCCCGGCGTGCTGACGGAGCTGCCGTTCATTTAAGGCACCCGGCCACTGTGCTGCGGCGCCGTGGACATTGGGGGAATGGAATGGCTGGTTCGCAAGCTTCTGGTCTGGGCAGAACGTCTGCCGGCAGACGTCGCGCGGCGTTCACGTTAGTGTCACTGGTGGTTTGCAGTTGCGTCGCTGCCGCGGAAAGCGCCCCGGGACTGGTCGTCACTTTCCTCGGCACCACCTCCGCGCTCATCAGCGACGGCGAGACCACGCTGATGACGGACGGCTATTTCAGCCGTGTGGCCATCGGTAAAACCCCGGAGAGCTGGGTTATCCGCCCGGACCTCCCCGCTATCGATGCCGCGCTGAAGTCGCTATCGCCGGGCCCGGTCGCTGCGGTGTTCGTGGTTCATTCCCATTTTGACCATGCCATGGACGCACCGGTGGTGGCCGAGCGCACCGGCGCTTTGTTGGTGGGTTCTGCCTCCACGGCCAATGTGGGCCGGGGGCTGGGTTTGCCCGAGAAGCAGCTGCGAGTGGTCTCCCCAGGTGAGCAACTGCAATTTGGGAAGTTCACGGTGCACTTCTACCGCAGCAAGCACTACCCGCTGGGGGAACCGTTGGCTACTGCGATGCTCGGCAACACCATCGATACGCCGCTCGTGCCGCCTGTGCGGTTCGATGCCTACAAGGAAGGCACTACGTTCTCCATCCTTTTCGAGCATCCAACCGGCAATCTCTTGTTGCATGGCAGTGCGGGGTATCTGCCGGGCGCGCTGGCGGGGGTGAAGGCGGACGCCATCCTGCTCGGTACCGGTGGGCTAGGGGACCTGCCACGGGCAGAGCAAGAGGCCTACTACCGCGAGGTAGTGCTCGCTACGGGCGCCAAGCAATTCTTTCCGGTGCACTGGGATGTGATGTCCACGCCGTACAGTGCGCCGCTCGTCCCCGATACCGACTTCCAGCGTTCCATGAGTTTTTTGACGGAGATGAATGCCGCTCACGGCGTGCAAATGGCGTGGTTACCGAAAGGCGAACCCGTGTTGCTGCAGTTGAGGCGTGGAAGCCCGGGCGCGATGCCAGTGTCGCCCCAGCAACCTTGAAGCGATGCAGGCCATGAACGCGGCTGGAAGCGCATGCCCCTGCGGCCGCTTGGATGAGCGGCGTCGTCCCGTGGCGCTGGCGGGCTGCTGTGGGCGGTATGTGGACCATTTCGCGGACTGCCCTGCGCCGAGCGCCGAACATCTCATGCGGTCTCGCTACACGGCCTTCGTCCTCGGCCGGGTCGAGTATTTGCTAGCCACTTGGCACCCTGCGCATCGTCCTGCGGAACTAACGCTCGAACCTGCCACGAAGTGGCTGGGGTTGGAAGTGAAGTCCCACCGGTTGCTGGCGGACGACCGTGCCGAAGTGTCTTTCGTGGCCCGTTCGGCGCTGCATGGGCGGGCTACCCGGCTGCAGGAAAACAGCCATTTCCTCCGTGAAGACGGACGTTGGTTCTATTTGCATGGGGAGCTGGGATAGCGCTTCGTCGGTGGGTTTGGCCGGGGGGATGTTGCGTCCTCTAACGCGCTGCCATTGCAGCCTGCTATAACCATCGTTACGATTCACTCGCACCGGGCCGGCACTGCGCTGGCCTGCGGGGTTTTTGGACGGTTTTTAGAGGTTCTCCATGGTCATTTCGCGCCTCGCGCTCGGTTTGCTGTTCGCCGGTCTTGCCGCCTGCTCCGGGCCCAAGGCCCCCGACGTGGAATGGCGGAACCCGGGCGGCAATGCCGAAAAGACCCACCACTCCGCGTTGTCGGACATCAATACCACCAACGTTACGCGCTTGGGTTTGGCCTGGCGGGCCGAACTGGGGACGAAGCGGGGCATGGAGGCGACCCCGGTGATGGTGGACGGTACCTTGTACCTGTCGGGCATGGCTGGGCGCGTGTATGCGTTCGATGCCGTGACCGGCAAGCAGCGTTGGGGCTTTACGCCAACCATCGATGGGCGCGCCTGGCGTGCTGCTTGCTGCGATGCCGTGAATCGTGGTGTGGCCATTGCCGGTGACCGTCTCTTCGTGGCCGCGTTGGATGGCAAACTGTATTCACTGGACCGTAAGACCGGCGAAGTGCAGTGGACTGCAGACACCATCATCGACCGCGACCGCGGCTACAGCAGCACTGGCGCGCCGGAAGTGGCGGGCGAAGTGGTGCTTATCGGCAACGGCGGTGCCGAACTCGATGTGCGGGGCTATGTCTCCGCCTATGACTTGAAGACGGGCGCGTTGGCTTGGCGCTTTTATACCGTGCCGCGCGACCCGGCCCTCGGGCCACAAGACCACCCCGATCTTGAAAAAGCGGCGGCTACCTGGGACCCGAAGAGCCGTTGGGATATCGGTGGTGGCGGTTCCGTTTGGGATGCCATTCACTACGACGAGCTCACGGGCAATGTACTCATTGGTGTGGGCAACGGCGGTCCGTGG
>CALPVO020000143.1 GCA_943327025.2 Janthinobacterium lividum | reverse complement strand
GGGCACCGACCCGCAGTCCATTTCTTCGATCAACTTCCTGTTGAACGAAGAGATGTTCAAGATGTTCGCCGGCATCTACATGATCATGGTGTTCGACCCGCAGATTCTCTTCAATGACGGTTTCTATGACCTCATGGAAGTGCGCATCCCGCAGGGCACCATGTTGAAGCCACTGAAGCCAGCCGCGCTGTCGTGCCGTACCCACGCGCTCGGTCGCATCTTCGACATCCTCGGCGGCTTGCTGGGCCAGGGCAACCCGGCGTTCATGTGCGCTGCCGGTTTCTCGGACAGCCCGCACTTCATGTATTCGGGCTACGACAAGAACGGCAAGTGGTACCAGCTGTACCAGATCACCTTCGGTGGTATCCCGGGCAAGCCCTTCGGCGACGGGCCGGACGGTCACTCGCTGTGGCCGGCCTTCACGAACGTGCCCAACGAGTTCTTGGAAAGCTACTTCCCGCTGCGTATCGACATCTACGAGACCATCACCGACACGGGTGGCGCTGGCAAGAACCGCGGCGGCAATGGCCTGCGTATTGGCTATCGCTTCCTCGAGCCGGGTGAAATTTCCATCCATGACGACCGCTGGCTGACCTACCCCTGGGGCGTCAACGGCGGCGAGCCGGGTGCGCGCAGCAAGAAGACGCTCATCCGTGCGGATGGCACCACCGAGAACCTTCCCTCCAAGAAGGACCACATCAAGGTGGAAGCCGGCGACCTGTTGCTGGCAGACACCTGGGGCGGCGGCGGTTGCGGCGACCCGTTCGAGCGCGAAGTCGAGAAGGTGGCGTTCGACGTGGACGCCGGCCTCGTCTCCCGCGAGGGTGCGAAGCGCTACGGCGTGGTCATCAAGGCAGACGGTACAGCGGACCTCGCCGCTACCGAGAAGCTGCGTGCCAAGCTCCGCGCGGCCCGCAAGGAAGTGAAGCTGTTCGACCGCGGGTTCGACACCGTGGAAGAGCTGAAGGCGCGTTGCGAAGCGGAGACCGGCCACAAGCCGCCGCAGCAGCCCGTGTTCACCAACTGGGCGCAGAAGCGCATTGCCAACGATGAAGCCGCCGCCAAGGCTGCGGCCAAGGCAGCGGGGAAGGGTAAGGCGAAGGCCAAGGCCTGAGCTAGCCGCTAGTCGAGGGGGAGGGCGCCGCAAGGGCGCCCTTCCTTTTTGCGGGAGACGTTCGTCAAACTTTGTGGAGCAGTGCCAAGTGAGTGACGCCAACTATTCCAAAGCCGGCTACGGTTCGGTCCCCATCGGGCGAGGCACCCGTCCCGCCATTCTGGTCGTGGATTTCCAGACGGCCTTCACGGACCCGCAGTACACCATCGGTGGTCTGCCGATGATTCACGCCGCGGTGGACCGTACAGCTGCCTTGTTGAAGATGGCGCGGCCGCTCGGTATTCCGGTAGCCAAGTGTTACACCGCGTACGGCAGCCAGGCCGATATGCCGCGGTGGAAGGTGAAAACCGTCCGCGAGGAGTTCATTTATGGACACCCTTGCACGGCCATGGAGCCGAAGGTGGACCACCCGTCGGACTACAACTTCTGCAAGAACGCGCCTTCCATTTTTTTCCACACGCCGCTCATTACCTTTCTGGCGAAGCACCAAGTGGATACCGTCATCATGACCGGCTGCACTACCAGCGGTTGTGTTCGCGCTTCGGTGGTGGATGCCTTCTCTTATGGCTTCCGGGTTCTCGTCGCCGAGGATTGCTGTGGCGACGCCGATCGTGGCCCGCACAACGACAATTTGCGCGATATGGAGCGCCGTTACGCGGATATCCTGTCGGCTGACGAAATTGAGGTTTGGCTGAGAACATTGCCGCCGTTCGCTAGCCGGGCGGCCGACTGATACTCCTCAGAATCTGTATTATGTTGTTTTTTGACCACATGACGCATCGCAAAAAAACCGTCACGCTTGTTTTTTTTACCAACGTGGCTTAACGTCGCATTTGTTTGGCTAGGGTGGCTGCGCCTCCTAGACGGCAATCGAGCACAGTGGGCGCTGCCTGCTGCGCCCACACCACACTTGAGGGGAACCGATGACTTCTCGTATCCACCACCGCACCCATCTCCGTCAGGCTATTGCCTTGGCCCTTACTGCCGCAGCGCTCGCGCCGGCCGTCCAGGCTCAGGAGTCCGAAGGGCTCGAGGAAGTGACCGTAACGGCCACCCGCCGTACTGACACCAACCTCCAGACCACGCCCGTCTCCGTGTCGGCCGTGACCGCCTCGGACATCGAGCGCTCGGTTTCCAAGGACATCTCCGGCCTTGCGGCATCGGTTCCGGGCTTCTCCGCTGCCCGCGTCACCGCGTTCAACGCTGCCTCGTTCGCCATGCGTGGCGTCGGCCTGACGGACATCATCGTTTACCAGGACGCCCCGGTTGGTGTGCAGGTCGACGACTTCGTCATGCCCAGCGTGCAGACCCAGTTGCTGGACACCTTCGACATCGCCAGCGCCGAAGTCCTGCGCGGCCCACAGGGCACGCTGTTCGGCAAGAACACCACCGGCGGTGCGGTCAACATCAAGAGCAAGCGCCCGGACATGCAGAATAGCGGCGGCACCTTCCGCCTCGGCGTTGCCAAGTTCGGCGAGCGTTCGGTTCAGGCGGCCCTCGACCTGCCCGTCGTCTCCGACGTCTTCGCCATGCGGCTCGTGGCCTCCAGCGTCAAGACGGACGGCTTCTATCGCTTGGGTGCGTGCTACGGCCCCATCAACAGCCTCGGCGCCACGGTTCCCGGCATTACCGGCACCAGTGGCTGCGGCACGGGTGAGAGTGCGGGCGGTCAGGACGTTAAGAACGGTCGCTTGAAGGCGCTTTGGAAGCCCAACGACGACATTACCGTGTACGCCCAGTACGAGTACATGCGCGACCGCTCGGGCGCCGTTCCTTCCTTCAACGACACGCCCGTGGGCGGCCCGTACGTCTGGAACTTCCTGAACATCACCCGTCCGTCGGGCGACCCGCTGAACAACATGGCCTCCACCCAGCGTACCGACCAGCTCATCCGCATGGACAAGGGCCAGGAAGTCGATGTGGACGGTGCTTACTTGAACGTGGACTGGAAGCTGAACGACTCGTTCACCGTCTATTCCAACACCGGTTTCCGCAAGCAGACCGAACATCTGCCTAACACCTACACCGGCGCCGCACCGATCTTCACTTCGGGGCCGAACGTGGGTAAGCCGTTCTCGTTGTTCGACGCCTCTCGCGATACGAATCGCAACACCTTCCAGCAGGAAGTGCGCGTCGCCTCCACGCTGGATGGCCCGGTGAATTTCGTCGCCGGTGGCTTCTACCAGCGTAACGACGCCGCGTTCTGCGTGGTGCAGTACGTGGGTCTCGTCGATACCTTCATTGGTGGCACGTTCTTCAACGACACGCCGCAGCTCCTGTGCAACAAGCAGAAGAGCAAGTCGGTCGCGGGCTTCATCGACGGTACTTGGGATGTGAACGACAAGTTCCAGCTCGGCGCCGGCTTCCGCATGACGAAGGACGAAAAGGAGTGGACCGGCCGTCCGAAGGTGTTCTATCCCGCTCTGGGCACCAACGTTCAGTTGTCTGACCTGCAGAACCCGTTGGACGCGGCCGACTTCGCCAAGTACCCGAACGGTGTCATCGACAAGAACACCCCGGGCTACGGCAATCTGTCGAGCACTTGGACGGAGCCCAGCTACCGTTTGACCGGTTCGTACAAGTTCAACGACGACATGTTCCTGTACGGCACCGTGTCGCGCGGCTACAAGGCCGGCGGTTACAACGACCAGACGGGTTCGAGCGGTGGCATTTCGCCGCTCATCACCCGTCCGGTG
The DNA here is from genome assembly GCA_943327025.2 of Janthinobacterium lividum. Classification (GTDB taxonomy): domain Bacteria; phylum Pseudomonadota; class Gammaproteobacteria; order Steroidobacterales; family Steroidobacteraceae; genus CAIOHZ01. The sequence continues at coordinate 2,372 of CALPVO020000143.1, read as the reverse complement.
GACCCGGAGTTCGCCACCAACATCGAAATCGGCCTAAAGTCGCAGTGGCTCAACAACCGCGTGCGCTTCAACCCGACCGTGTATCAGGTGAAGTACAGCGACGCCCAGCGCGCCGCCAACGTCAATGCCGTGACGCAGGGTGTTACCACGGAAGAGACGGTGTTCTATAACGCCGCCAAGCTGACCGTGCGCGGCATCGAGCTGGAACTGCAGGCCCTCATCACGGATAACTTCCTGGTGCGCGCTGCCGGTTCCATCATGGACGCCAAGTACGACACGTTCATCATCGACCAGCCGCAGATCGGCAACCCCACGACACCGGGCGGTAGCGGCATTCTTGCCACCCGTCTCGACCTGACGGGTCTGCCGGTGCCGCGCTCGCCGAAGCAGAGCGGCAGCGTGCAGGGCACCTACACCGTCGACCTCGCGTCTGGCGGCAAGGTGGAACTGTCGGGTGAGGTGTACTACGAGGCTGCAAACCTCTACTACATCTCGGCGGTAGCACCGCCCTCGGGCTTCACGGTGAAGAACTCGCCCTACAACGCAACGCTGGACGGCAAGACGCTGCTCAGCGCGGCGGTGGTTTGGCGGTCGGCAGACGACAAGTACTTCGCCCGTGCCTACGGCAAGAACCTGAGCGACAAGCGTTACCGCGTGGCCAGTCAGTCGGTGGCCAACCTGTGGACGCACACGCAGTGGGGTGAGCCGCGGAACTTCGGCGTGCAAGTGGGCGTGAACTTCGGCTCGAAGTAAACGCTACCGGTCAGGGCGGTTCCACCGCCCCGACTGGAGAGTGACAGCGGGCCGGCATCTTGCCGGCCCGTTTTTTTTGGGGGGGCTCTGCATCAATGCTGAGTCAGCACAACAGGGGGAGAGCATGGGTAAGCTGGAAGGCAAGGTCGCCATCATCACCGGCGCAGCGAGCGGCATTGGCGAGGCCATCGCCAAACTGTATATGTCGGAAGGCGCACGCGTCGTCCTCACCGACTTACCAGGGCACGGTCTCGAGGCCATGTTCAGCGGGCCGAACGTGCATTGCTTGGCGCTCGACGTCACTGCGGACGGTAGCGCCGAGGAGGTTGTGGCTGCGGCCAACGCGCAGTTCGGCGGCTTGGACATCTTGGTGAACAATGCCGGCATCGCGCTTGGCAAACCCTTCGAAGACACCACCGACGAGGAATTCGACCGCATCATGGCGGTCAACGTTCGCTCGGTGTTCCGTACCTCGCGGGCGGCCGTCCCATCTCTGAAGGCGCGCGGCGCCGGGCGCATCATCAATCTCGGTTCCATCATGTCGGGCACCGGGGGCCCTTTGCTCGCGGCTTATGGGTGTTCGAAGCATGCCGTCGCTGGGCTGAGCAAAGGTATGGCTTGCGACTTAGGCCAGTACGGCATCACCGTGAACTATCTGCAGCCTGGCAGCATCTGGACCGGCATGTCGAAGCCGTTCATGGCCGATGCCGGTTTTCGCGAGTACTGGGAGACCAAGGCGCCGATGGGTCGCATCGGGGACCCCCATGACGTAGCAGTAGCCGCCTTGTTTCTGGCGACGGATGAAGCGAGTTTCATCTCGGGTGCCGGCTTGGCCGTTGACGGCGGTGCCGCTATTCGGTTCTGACCGAAAGGCCACCGGGGCGCCCCGGTTGTATCCGCGTTGCGGGGGTTGTGTACCCCCGCAAGCTCTGGTCTCAGTGCTTCCCGAGGAAGCTAAACAACGCCTCGCAGAAGCGGGCTTTTTGATCCTTGCCTGCCACCACATGGGCCACGTCGTGCATCGTGAAGCCCTCGGCACCGGGAATGGCTTCCTCAATGGGCTTGGTGTAAGTCGGGCTCGTCACGTAGTCGAGCGCGGCATGGATGATGAGCGACGGGCACTGCACTTGGTGCAGACGGCTGCGGGACTCGAATGACACGCAGGCGTCAATCAACCGACTGTGCGCCACATACCGGCCGTTCAGTTCTTTCCAGCCACCATTGGGCCCGACCAACTTCGACTTGTTGGCGTTGTAATAGTCCCCGGTAAACGACAGCAGCGTGACCGCCTTTTGGAAAGCCGAAAAACCGATGTCGCGGTGCAGCCAGCGGAACATTTCCAGTTGGTCGCGGAGGAAGTCGTCCACCTCACACCACGCCCCCATGTTGACCATGCTGCGTGCGAGGTCCGGGCGGCGAATGGCGATTTCCTGGCAAATGCAGGCGCCCATGCCGACGAGGCCAACCAAGTGAACGTTCTTCAAACCCAAGTGGTCTAGCAGAGCGATGGCATCGCCAGCGTGTAGCGCCATGGTGGAGGGCACCGTGAGGTCGTCACCACTGTCGCGGATGCCGCGATAGTCGAACACGATGACCTGATAGCGATCCGTGAGCCCGCG
>CALPVO020000142.1 GCA_943327025.2 Janthinobacterium lividum | reverse complement strand
GTCAAACAACTCCGTGAGGTCCACCACGCCCGGGTGGTCGCGGTCCACTTCTTCGTGAATCTGGATGAGTACGAGTGAACTGGCACCAACCTCGAACAGATTGTCATCCAGCCCCACATCCTTCGGGGCCATCGCTGCATCGACGATGTTTTTCAGGCGCTGCTCCATAGCCGTGCAAGCCAGTGCCGTACCGGGCGCAGCAGCCTCCGCCATGGCCGCATCACGCTGCGCACGCAGCGTCGCTATCTCCGCCATTTCTGCGGTGAAAGCGCCGTCGAGGTATTCCTTGGCCAGCAAGCCGCGCTGCAGTTTGCCGCTGGTGGTCTTCGGGATGCGCTTCACTGGGACGACATGCGCCACTTCGAGGCCGGCATGTTCGTTGACCATGCGCGCTACCGCATCGGCGGTGGTCAGGAAGTCTTCCATGGAGCCGCGGTGCAGCACGAACAACGTCAGTTCGTCGGCTTCGGCACCGTTCGGGCGACAAGCGGCTGCCACAACTTTGCCAAGCTCCAAGCCCGGTGCGCGGATAGCAATGTTTTCGAGATCGTGCGGGTAATAGTTCTGCCCGTTGACGAAGATGATTTCCTTCGCGCGGCCAGTGATGATGACTTCGCCATCGTGGTACAGGCCGAGGTCGCCGGTATCGAGCCAGCCATCGGCAGTGATGACGCGGGCGTTCACTTCCGGCAGCTGGAAATAGCCGGCAGTGACGTTCGGCCCGCGAATTTCCAGATGCCCGACGGTACCTGCCGGCAGTGACTGCCGCGCTTCATTGGTGAAACGCACTTCGGTGTCCGGGATGGGGGTACCCACCCCCATCAGTGCCAAGGCGTCTGGCGTACCGGCATCGACGACTCGCGCCGCTTCGCCAACCCCAAGATGATGGCGGTCGAAATGCACCACACGGTAGGTGCCCTCGGCGCTGCGAAACGTCATGGCCAAGGTGGCTTCTGCGAGGCCGTACACCGGGTACATCGAAGCCTTCGGCAAGCCACTTGGCGCCATGCGGTCGAGGAATTCTTCGGTGAGTTCGGGCGAGATAGGCTCGGCGCCGTTGAATAAGATGCGCACGTGCTTGAGGTTCATGCCATCCACGGGGCGGTCGCCGAGCACCTTCAAGAAATGGCGGTAGCCGAAATTCGGCGAGCACAGCACGGTGCAGTGGTGGCGGTCGGCCAGTTGTAGCCACAACAAAGGACGCCTGATGAACAGTTCCGTGGGCATGATGTGTACGTTCATGCCAGCGGCGTACATGAAGAAGTTCATGCCGATGAGGCCCATGTCATGGGTTAGCGGCATCCAGCTGAGGGCGTTATCGGCGCCCGTCAGGCGCGCCGCCTGCACCACGCTGCGCAGGTTGGCGACGAGGTTGGCGTGCGTCAGCACCACGCCTTTCGGTTCGCTGGTGGAGCCGGAAGAAAACTGGATGAAGGCGGTGTCGTTGGGGGAGGGAATGAGCAAGTCTGCGTGGTGCGCGAGGCTGTCGATTTCGTCGACGAGAAAGGCGCGAGCCCGCAGTGCGGCCACGGCAGCCTCTTCACCCGCTTCACGGCCGAAGGCTTCCAGACGGTCCAACGTCTTGCGGTCGGTGTAGAGCCAGGGGTTGCCCAGTTGGCGCGCGATGCGCAGCAGTTTGAACTTGTGCTCGTCGCTGATGCCGGTAGCGACGGGTACTGCCACGAGGCCACCAGCGAGGCTGGCCCAATAGCCGTCGAGGAACTGTTCGTTGTTGGCGAGGTAGAGGATGACCGCGTCGCCGCGCCGCGCGCCACGCTGCTGCAGCAAGTGCAGCAGTCCCAAGGCACGCTCGTGGAGTTCTGCGAACGTGACTTCGCGCGAGCTGTCGCCGCTTTCATGATGGAAGATGGAGCGGTCGAGTTTTGCGTTGTCGCGGAGAATCTCGTTCAGCGTGTTCGCGAAGTTCATGGGGTTTTCCTGAAATGCACGCGGAAGCGCAGCGGGCGCAAGGCCCGCAGGTTGACGGCCGCTTCGATGGGAATGGGACCTTCGTCGAGGTACTCGAGCCGGTAGCGCCGTGCCATGCGGGCTACGTGCACGGTCATCTCGTACAGCGCAAAGTTCTCGCCGACGCAGTGACGGGGACCGGCAGCGAACGGGATATAGACCCATTTCTCGCGAGCGGCTTCTGCCTCGGGCAAGAAACGCTCAGGACGATACGCTTCCGGTTCGGGCCAGTACGTCGGGTGGCGTTGGATGAGGTAGGGGCTCAGCATGACGTCAGTGCCGGGCGGTACCAGGTAGCCGCCCAGGACGTCTTCTTCCACGCTACGGCGCGTTAGCAGCCAGCCCGGGGGGTAGAGGCGCATGGCCTCCTTCAGCACGGCCTGCGTCCAGACCAGTTGTTCGCTGGCGGCGTAGGTCATGCTCCGCGGCCCGCTGGCGGTCGGTTCGCTAACGGCACCCGGCTGCGCTACGGCCACGCAGTCGATGGCATCCACTTCCGCTTCAAGGCGCTCCAGCGCCGCCGGATGCGTGGCCACCAAATACCAAGCCCAGTTCAGGGCGCTGGCCGACGTTTCGTGTCCGGCCACCACTAGCGTCAGCGCCTCGTCGACCATCTCGCGGTCCGGCATGGGGCGGTCGTCTTTGTCGCGCGCGTCCATCAGCATCTGCAGGAAGTCGAAACGTTCCCATTGCCCCGCACGCCGGGCGGCAACGAGCTCCACGACCAACTTGGCGAGCGACCGGAATTTGTAGGCGAACAGCAGGTCGCGGGCGGAATGTTCCGTGACGACGGCGAAGGGGTTGTTGCCGCCCATCCGCGTTTCCAGCCAAGCGAGGTCCTCGCCGAAGATGGAACGCAGGATGATGTCGAGCGTCAGTGCGCTCATCTCGGCGGTGATATCGAAGGGTTCGCTCGAATGGACTGCCGCGTCCCAACGAACTTGGGCGTTATCCAGAGCAGTGTCGATGACGGCGGCGTATTGCTCCACCATCTTGCGATGGAAGGCCGGCTGAATCATGCGGCGCTGGCGCTTCCAGAAGTCGCCCTCGCTCACCATGATGCCGTTGCCGAGCAGGATTTTTACCCGGTCCAGCCCGACACCCTTGGTGTAATTGCGGTGATTGGTGACCAGCAGACGCTTGATATCGTCCGGATGGTTGCAGATCCAAGTGTCACGCTTGCGGCCCGGCGCATAGACCCGATAGAGGTCGCCCAGTTCCCGCGTGCTGGCGACGAGCAGTTCCAGGCTGTCCTCGGTAGAGGCCACATCGAACTGTGCAGCCGCCAAAGGCGGCAGGCCGGTACGGGTCGGTTCCAGGCGTCGCGCCGGCGTTTCTTCCGCCAGGTCTACCGGCTTGTCGGTGTCGGGGTTGGACATCGCAGCATTTTACCGGAAGGCGGAGGCCTTCGCGGATACGTGGCTGCCGAAACTGGGCGGGCCTTGGGAACGGTGTTGGGTGCCATGGCGCACCTAAGGGTATAATCCGCGTTTTTAACAGGAAGCACGCTTTGCCCGCGCCGGACCTCTCGGTCGTTATTCCGGTCTGTAATGAGCAGGACAATGTCGCGCCATTGGCGCGCGAAATTGTCGTCGCTCTCGCGGGGCGTCCGTTCGAAATCCTGTTCGTGGACGACGGCAGCACGGACGAGACGTTGGCGCGGTTGCGAGCGTTGCGCGCCGAAATTCCTCAGTTACGGGTGCTCCGGCACTCCCGCCGTAGTGGCCAGAGTTATGCCGTGGCGTCCGGCGTGCATGCCGCCGCTGCAGAGTGGGTGGCCACGCTCGATGGCGACGGCCAGAACGACCCTGCGGACATTCCCGCCTTGCTGGCGGCGCAGGCTGCGGCAGACGGGAAAGTCCGGTTGGTGATGGGCAATCGCGCCGCCAACCGCCGCGATACTTGGCTGCGGCGGTTGCAAAGTCGTATCGCCAACGGCGTGCGGGCAGCACTGCTCAAGGATGACACGGAGGATTCCGGTTGCGGCATCAAGTTGCTGCATCGGCCCACTTTTCTGGCCCTGCCGTTCTTCAACCACATGCATCGCTTCATGCCGGCTCTCTATCGCCGTCAAGGCACTTTGGTGCTGTCCGTGCCGGTCAACCATCGGCCGCGTATGCAAGGCACTTCCAAGTACGGCCTGCTGAATCGCCTCTGGGTCGGGGTCGTCGATATCTTGGGCGTCATGTGGTTGCAGTCGCGCTTTGCGTCGGGCCTTCATGTGGAAGAGGACCGCTGATATGGCGTTTCGTCTGGATGCCAATCACGTCTGGCTGGGAATCGGGTTTCTGGGGCAGGCACTGTTTTCCGCGCGCTTCATCGTGCAGTGGATTGCCAGCGAGCGCGAAAAGCGCAGTGTCATTCCGCACCTGTTCTGGTGGTTCAGCCTCGGCGGCGGCATGACCTTGCTGTTCTACGCCATTTACCGTGGCGACCCCGTGTTCATTCTCGGGCAGGCAACCGGTCTCATCGTCTATTTGCGCAACCTCTACTTCGTCTTGCGTGAGGCGAAGGCCAAGCGCGCGGAGGCTGGAGCCGCCCCTTGAGCCCTTGGCGGCTGTCTTGGCGCGACCTCGCCTGGCTGCTGCTGCTGGCGGCGGTGGTCCTTGGGGCGGGCTTGGGATGGCGTGACCCTTGGCCTGCGGACGAGCCCCGTTTTGCTCTCATCGCGCGTGACATGGCGCAGGGCGCCTCGTGGTGGGTGCCGCAGATAGGCGGCGACCTTTACCAAGACAAGCCGCCGCTGTTTTTCTGGGCCATCGCGGTAGGCTATCTCGCCACGGGCTCACTGCAGGTCGCTTTCCTGCTCCCCTCATTTCTCGCCGGCTTGCTCGCCGTCGGGCTGGTGTGGGATCTCGCCTACCGCTTGTGGTCACGGACCGTGGCAGTGCATGCGGCGCTGTTGCTGCTCGCTACCGTGCAGTTCCTGCTGCAGGCGCGGGCGGCGCAAATCGACGGCTTCTTGTTGGTCCTCACAGTGCTGTCTTTGTACGGCTTGGCGCGTCACCTGCTGTTGGGCCCGGCGTGGGGTTGGTACGCCGTTGCGGGGTTGTCCGCCGGCCTTGGCGTGGCCACCAAAGGCGTTGGCTTCCTGCCGCTGCTGCTGCTGTTGCCGTGGTGGGGACTGGCACGTGCCGGGTTCGCCTTGCCGGTCATTGGTGGCGGATGGCGTTGGGCTTGGGCACCGCTGGGGCTGCTATTGGGCATTGCCGTTTGGTTGGTACCGATGCTGGTGGTGGTCGCCCAATCCCAAGACCCCGCCTATGCCGCCTATCGAGATGAAATCCTGTTTCAGCAAACGGTGCAGCGCTATGCGCATGCTTGGCATCATCACGCGCCGCCATGGTTTTTTCTGCTGAATGTCATTCCGGGACTCTGGTTGCCTGGCACCTTGCTGCTGCCTTGGGTGCTAGGGCTGAAGGGCCTGCGCTCGACTGGAGAAGCTGCCGAGACTTGGCAAGACCATTGGCGCCTGCGTGACCCCCGTGCGTTGCTGTTTCTAGGTTGGGTGCTACTGGTAGTGCTGTTCTTCTCCTTGTCCGCGGGCAAGCGGGGCGTGTATGTACTGCAGGCTGTCCCCGCGTTCGTGTTGTCCTTGGCGCCTTTTTTGCCGCGTTTGTTGGCGCGGCGCGGGGTGCAGTGGTTGTTCGCCAGTCTGCTGGGGGGCGTTGCCCTCGCTCTGGCGGGCGCGGTGGCGTGGTTCGCCACGGTGGGGGCGCCGCTGTGGCACCGTTTGGGCCAAGATAACGGGCTGGAGGCCCCCGCTGAACTGCTCGCGCCCCTCGCTACCATCGCGGCTGTCGCTGCGCTGGCGCTAGCGTTTGGCCGCTTGCGGCGAGCGCCCGTCGCCATGGCCGTGACGCTGTGGGGCGCTCTGGTGGTGCAAGGATTTTGGATCAACCCCATGTTGGACGCGTCGCGTTCGGGCGCGGCCTTCATGTAGCAGGTAGAGGCTGCCGTGCCCACGGGTACGACGCTTGGTTTGGTCAACTATCGCGAACAGTTCTTGCTGCAGGCGAGTCGCCCGGTGGTGAATTTTGGGCATCGTCGTTGGCGCGAGGGCCAGCAGGAGGTTTACGAGGCCTCGGCCTGGCTTTCTGCGGGCAGTGCCCAGGCACCGCGGGCGCTGCTGGTGGAGGGTGCCTTGCTGGCCGAGTGCTTTGGCACCGCCCAGCGCCGTTGGGTGGCGCGGGCTAGTCGCCAGTCTTGGTATCTGGTGACGGGCG
>CALPVO020000141.1 GCA_943327025.2 Janthinobacterium lividum | reverse complement strand
TCATCGCCAATCGCGGCGAAATTGCGCTGCGGATTCTCCGCGCCTGCCGTGAACTCGGCATCAAGACGGTGGCCGTGCACTCCACTGCCGACAAGAACCTGAAGCACGTCCTGCTCGCGGACGAGACCGTTTGCATTGGTCCGCCGCAGTCCAAGGACAGCTACCTGAACATGCCCGCCATCATCAGCGCCGCCGAAGTGACGGACGCGCAGGGCATACACCCCGGCTACGGCTTCCTCTCCGAAAACGCGGACTTCGCCGAACGCGTCGAAAAGAGCGGCTTCGTGTTCATCGGCCCGAAGGCTGAAACCATCCGCCTGATGGGCGACAAGGTCTCGGCCATTCGTACCATGAAGGCCCACGGCGTGCCGTGCGTGCCAGGTTCGGGCGGTCCGCTAGGCGACGATACGGAAGAAAATATCCGCATCGCCAAGGAAATCGGCTACCCGGTCATCATCAAGGCTTCCGGCGGCGGCGGCGGTCGCGGCATGCGCGTGGTCCACTCGGACGCCGCCCTGAACAGCTCCATCAATGTCACCCGTGCGGAGGCCCTGGCGGCCTTCGGCAACGGCGAGGTGTACATGGAGAAGTTCCTCGAGAAGCCGCGCCACATCGAATTCCAGGTGCTGTGCGACCACCACGGCAACGTGCTGGTGCTGGGCGAGCGCGACTGCTCCATGCAGCGCCGCCACCAGAAGATCATCGAAGAAGCGCCAGCCCCCGGCATCACGCCGAAGCAGCGCGCGGACATGACGAAGAGCATCGCCGATGCCATGCGTGCCGTGGGCTACCGCGGCGCCGGCACCCTCGAGTTCCTCTACGAAGACGGGCGCTTCTGCTTCATCGAGATGAACACCCGCATCCAGGTGGAACACCCGGTCACCGAAATGGTCACCGGCATCGACCTCGTGAAGATGCAGTTGCGCATTGCCTCGGGCGAAAAGCTGACGCTGAAGCAGGAAGACATCGAAATTCGCGGCCATGCCATCGAAGTGCGCGTGAACGCCGAAGACCCGAAGACCTTCATGCCCTCGCCCGGCCCCGTGCGCCTGTGGCATGCGCCGGGTGGCCCCGGCATCCGCGTGGACAGCCATGTCTACAGCGGCTACGCCGTGCCGCCCTACTACGATTCGCTCATCGGCAAAGTCATCGCCCACGGCGAAACGCGCGATGAAGCCATCAACCGCATGCGCAACGCGCTGTCGGAGATGGTGGTGGAAGGCATCAAGACGAACATCCCGCTGCATCAGGAAATCTTCGGCCATGCTGCCTTCCGGCAGGGTGGGCTGGACATCCATTATCTCGAGCGCCGTCTGGGCCTGAAGTAGGCCTTGGCGCTGTTCCATGCCGCACCTTGAGGCCGCTTTTCCTCTCGACGACCTCGAGGCTGAAGCCACGGAAGACGCGCTGTTCGCCCTCGGGGCGGTCGCGGTCACGTTGTCCGACGCCGCGGATTCCCCCATTCTGGAACCCAAGCCCGGCGAAACACCGCTATGGCCTACCGTGCAGGTAGCGGCGCTCTTCCCGATTGAAACCGACCGTGCGGCACTGGAAGCGGAACTGACCGCTGAATTCGGTGAACGGGTTGCCGGCTTTACCTGGCGCGTGGTGGAAGACCGGGTATGGGAACGGGAATGGCTGAAGGACTTCCGACCCATGCGCTTCGGCGAGCGCCTGTGGGTAGTTCCCGGCGGTATGGCGTTGCCGGCTGAAGCTGGCACCGAGGCCATCACGCTCGCCTTGGACCCGGGCCTCGCGTTCGGCACCGGCACTCACCCCACCACAGCGCTTTGCCTGCGCTATCTAGACTCGCTCGGTGTGGAACTCGTTGGCACCCGCGTGCTCGATGTCGGCTGCGGCTCCGGCATTCTGGCCGTGGCCGCCCTGCGCCTCGGCGCGGCCACTGCCGTGGGTGTCGATATCGACCCGCAGGCGGAGATAGCCACCCGCGAAAATGCCGAACGTAATGGCGTGGCTGCGCAAGTGTCACTGCACGCCGCCACGCCGCCGTGGCCGGGCGCACCTTACGATTTCACGCTCGCCAACATCTTGGCGGGGCCACTGGTGGAACTCGCGCCCGACATCGCGGCGGCCACCCGAACGGGTGGCGGCATCGTGCTGGCTGGCCTGCTGGCGGCGCAAGCCGCCGAGGTCATGGCCGCCTATGAGCCGCACTTCACCATGATGGAATTCGGGACCGTCGACGGCTGGACTTGCCTCGCGGGCCGTCGTCGCGGAATCTAGCGCCATGTACACCACCTGTCCCGCCTGCCAATCCGTGTTCCGCCTCACCGCGGCCACGCTACGTGCCGCGCATGGCCAGGTGGTCTGCGCCACCTGCAACAGCACCTTCGATGCGCTATTTGGCTTGAGCGACGAAGTGCCCGCCGGCATGGCTGGCAACGTGCGCACCCTGCACCCACCCGCAGACGACTTGCCGGCCAACCCCTCGCTGGATCAAGTGGCCGCAGCGCTAGCCGACGCCGGCGTCCTGCTGGAAGAACTGGACGACCCGACTCCGCTGGACGAGGTCACCTTGCTGCATATCCCGGGGACCCGTAGCGACGCGGTTGCCTCAGGTCCTCCGCAAGTAGCACGCTATATCGCCGAAGATGCCGCCAGCGCTTCGCGCCGTGGCGCGCCGTCGACCACTTCCGTGGAACTGGATGATGACGCCCCAACGGGCACTTGGGCGCCCATCCCCGCCCCACCACTGCCGGTACCGCTCACTGACGAAAACACGCCGACGGCAGACAATTTGGCCGTCGACTTGGCGGCCGAGGAAGCCACCACCAACCTGCAAGGCGAGCCGGTTCTAGCAGTCGACGACGCCATGGGCGAGTGGATGGATGAAGCGCAACCGCAACGTCCTCTGGGCTGGGCGTGGACGCTAGGCAGCGTGGCGCTGCTGCTGGTCTTCGCGGGCCAAGCCGTCCACCACTGGCGCGAACCCCTGAGCCGACACCCCACCTTGGGGCCAGGCGTGGTCTCGCTGTATGCCGCGCTCGGTCTGCCCTTCGAGCCGCAACTCCATGTCGAGGCCTATACCGTCACGCAAGGCCGTGTGGATGCGGCAACCACCGTCGGGGCGCTGCGGGTCAGTGCCGTCATCACCAACCGCACGAACACCGCCCAACCCCAACCCTTGCTGCAGGTCACTCTGGAAGACCGTTATGGCGCGCCTATTGGCCGCCGCGTGTTTCGCCCGAATGAGTATTCCAACGCCCCGCAGGCGCCACTGCTGGCGCACGGTTCGTTGCCGGCGGCCGTCGAGGTAGCGGACCCGGGCAATGAGGCGGTGGGCTTCAAACTCGACGTCTGCCTTGAAGCCGCAGGCCGGCTGCGCTGTGCCTCTGACCCGGCCGACGGTTCCGCCGCCCCCGCGCCATGAACCTGCCGCTGCCGCGGATTGGCAGGCACCAGTTGACGGGCCGCGCTGTCCTCGCGCCCATGGCCGGCGTTACGGACCGCCCGTTTCGCCAACTCTGCCGTCGCTTGGGCGCCGCCCTCGCTGCCTCCGAAATGGTGACGAGCGATGTGCGCCTGTGGCAAACCCCGAAGACGCGCCGGCGGCTCGACCACACCGATGAAGTTGGGCCCATCGTCGTGCAGGTCGCCGGTGGCGATGCCAGCATGATGGCCGACGCCGCGCGGCTGAATGTCGACCAGGGCGCCGAGATTATCGACATCAACATGGGCTGCCCGGCGAAGAAGGTGTGCAACAAGGCCGCCGGCAGCGCGCTGCTGCGCGACGAGCCCCTGGTGGCGGAGATTCTCACCGCCACCGTGCGAGCCGTCGAAGTGCCTGTCACCTTGAAGATTCGGACGGGCTGGGACCGCGACCACCGCAACGCGGTGTATATCGCGCGGCTCGCCGAAGACTGCGGCGTGGCTGCGCTGGCGGTGCATGGCCGCACCCGTGCCGACCATTACCAAGGCGCAGCGGAGTACGACACCATTGCCGCCGTAAAAGCCGCGGTGCGCATTCCCGTCTTCGCGAACGGCGACATCGATACACCCGAGAAGGCGGTGGCGGTGTTGGCAGCCACCGGCTGCGATGGCGTGATGATTGGCCGCGCCGCGCAAGGCCGCCCCTGGATCTTCCGCGAAGTGAACGCGCGCCTCACCGGCGAACCGCCTCCGCCCGCGCCGGGCCCCGCGGAGGTCCGTGATATCATGCTCACTCATTTTGCAGCGCTTTATGCACTTTACGGCGAAGACGCCGGCGTGCGGGTGGCTCGCAAACACCTCGGTTGGTATCTCGCGGCGGCTGGGCACACCGGCCCCGACGGTGAGGCTTTCCGTCGCCGTTGGGTGACGCTGGCCACACCACAAGAGCAAGCCCACGAGGTGGCGGCTTTCTTTGCCGGTTGAGCCGGCGCAGTTGCTAGGGAAGGACAGGGGATGAATAAATCCAGTACCCGGCCCGCCCGGTCCGAGCCCATGGTGGCTGCGGTACCTGCGCGCCCGGCCGCACCGCGCCCCGTGTCCGCACGCGTTACTGCTGCCGCCATCCGCGAACTGCCCCTGCGCGTAGCCACTGAAGAAGCTCTCGCCAACTATTTCGCCAGCCTCGAAGGCCATCGTCCCGGGCGCCTTTACGACCTCGTGCTGCGCGAAGTGGAAGAACCCCTCTTCCGCGCGGTCATGACCTATGTCGAAGGCAACCAGACGCATGCTGCCACCATTCTTGGCATCAATCGCGGCACGCTCCGCAAAAAGCTGAAGGAATACGGTCTTGTCGGCTGAACCCACACCAGCCGTGCCCGTACGGCGCGCCCTGCTTTCTGTTTCTGACAAAGCCGGCGTGCTGGAATTCGCACAAGCACTGCATGCTGCTGGCGTTGCATTGCTCAGCACCGGCGGCACCGCGAAGCTGCTCGCAAGCGCCGGCCTGCCAGTGACGGAAGTGTCCGCCCATACGGGTTTCCCCGAGATGATGGACGGCCGCGTGAAGACACTGCACCCGAAGGTGCACGGTGGACTGCTCGGCCGTCGTGGCATCGACGACGCCGTGATGGCCGAACACGGCATCGCGCCCATCGACCTGCTGGTGGTGAACCTCTACCCCTTCGCCGCCACGGTGGCCAAGCCCGACTGCACCTACGATGACGGCGTCGAGAACATCGACATCGGCGGGCCTGCCATGGTGCGCGGTGCGGCCAAGAACCACGAACACGTGGCTGTCGTCGTGGACCCTGCCGACTACGCGGAAGTGGCGGTCGCCATCGCAGCCGGCGGCACCGGCTTCGCGCTGCGCCAGCGCTTGGCCGCCAAGGCCTACGCGCACACCGGCCGCTACGACACCATGGTGGCGGACTGGATGACGCAGCAGTGCGGCCAGCCGCAGAAGTTCCCCGAAGCGCTGGAACTGCGCGCCATGAAGAAACTGGACCTGCGCTACGGCGAGAACCCGCACCAGTCCGCCGCGTTCTACGCCAATGCCGTCACGCGGGGCGTGGGCGTGGCTACCGCGCGCCAGTTGCAGGGCAAGGAACTGAGTTTCAACAACATCGCCGATGCAGACACCGCGATGGAATGCGTGCGCCAGTTCGAAGCGCCTGCCTGCGTCATCGTGAAGCACGCCAATCCCTGTGGCGTGGCGGTGGCCGTCTCGCCGCTCGCGGCGTATGAACGCGCCTATGTCACGGACCCCACCTCGGCGTTCGGCGGCATCATCGCCTTCAATCGCGCGCTCGATGCCGAAACTGCCACCGCCATCACCTCGCGTCAGTTCGTCGAAGTCATCATCGCGCCTTCGGCCACGGATGAAGCACTCGCCATCACCGGCGCCAAGCAGAACGTGCGCGTGCTCGTCACCGGCGACCTCGCTGCAGGCACACCGCCGGGCTTGGAGGTGCGTACCGTCGGTGGTGGCCTGCTCGTGCAGGACCGCGACGAACGCACCATGACGCTGCCGGAACTGAAGATCGTTACGAAGCGCCAGCCCAGCCCGCGCGAACTCGAAGACTTGCTCTTTGCGTGGCGCGTGGCGAAGTTCGTGAAGTCCAATGCCATCGTCTACGCGAAGGACGCGCAAACCCTTGGTGTGGGTGCAGGCCAAATGAGCCGCGTGGTCTCCAGCCGCATTGCCGCCATGAAGGCCGCTGACGAGAAGCTCGAGGTGAAGGGCGCAGTCATGTCCAGCGATGCCTTCTTCCCGTTCCGCGATGGTCTCGACGTGGCCGCGGAATACGGCATCGC
>CALPVO020000140.1 GCA_943327025.2 Janthinobacterium lividum | reverse complement strand
GCCGTTGATCACCGCAAGACCGTGGCGGCACGACGACGCGCCGAGATGGAGAGGCGTCTTTTTCTGGTCGTGCTGGGGTTGCTTACTGAAAAACTGCCTAGCGAAATCTCCATCAACGACGTGATCCGCCAAGCGGACGTCTCTCGAGGCACGTTCTATTCCTATTTCGATTCGCTTGATCAGGTCTTTCTTGCGCTATTGACGAAACTGGCGGAAGACATGGCGCCCGCTGCGGACCGCTTGATTGTCGGTATTCCGGACGGAGCCACTCGAGTGGCTACAGTGATCAGGTTCTTACTGCATTTCGGCCGCAGGGTGCCCTTGTGTGGCAAGTTAATGATGCAGTCCGGTTGGCCCATCGTCCAATCCGCAAGCACGTTCCTCGGGAACCTCCAGCGTGATGTGGAGTTGGCGATGGAGCAGGGTACCTTCGACAAGATGCACGGCTCCGTCGCTGCCAATCTGATCATCGGGCCCACTCGGGGTGGCCTACAAGCCATGGTGCTCGGGCCGACTATCCCGGACTATGCCGAGCAGCTCACGCTGCGCATTCTTTTGTCTCTCGGCATGAACCGCGCTACTGCCGAACACGCCGTGGCGTTGCCGCTGCTGGAAGTGACATGGCAACCCGATGGCCTGGTTGGAGAGATTCTGAAGATGGGCGAGCGTGGCTGAAGCCCGGCTTTCGCACGCGTTCGGTGCTTAAATTTCCGCTGCGTCTCATAACGCTTAGGATGAAACCATGAGTACCCCCATCGACCATCCCTTGTACCTCTGCTCCCCCGTCAACGCGCTGGTGGAGGGAATCTATGAAGAGAAAATTCCGCTGCAGGAGGTGTTGCAGCACGGAGATTTTGGCCTTGGCACGTTTGACCATGTAGACGGAGAGATGGTCATTCTGGACGGGCACATCTTCCAGATTGATGGCGGCGGCGTGGTGCGCGAAATGCCGAATACGGCGCACACTCCCTTTGCTTGCGTAACGTTCTATCAGCCGACCTGTACCGAAGAGTTCGACGGCACTTGGACTTGGGAAAGTTTCGAACGTGCGCTGTATTCCCTGCTGCCCTCGCGGAATATCTTCTACGCCTTGCGCATCGAGGGTGAATTCGAGCAGGTGAACGTCCGCTCCATCCCACGGCAAGATAGCTACCGTCCGCTAGTAGAGGTGGCGCGAGAGCAGGCGCTGATGGAATTTCACGGCGTGCATGGGACCGTGGCCGGGTTCTATACGCCAGCGTTCATGGCCAATGTGAATGTGCCAGGCCTGCACCTGCATTTCCTGTCGGATGACCGTACGCGTGGCGGTCATCTGATGAGCTGTGTCCCACGCAAAGTCCGCGTCGGTATTCAATACATCCGGCGGATGGAGCTGGCCTTGCCCATTACGCTAGATTACTTGACCCAGGATTTCACACGAGATGCGGCCAAGGATTTGGACGAGGCGGAGTAGCGCGCTTATCTCAAGTCGGCCGGTTCGCGAAAACACTGGTACTGTTTCCGCTCTGGCCCGCACTAGCCCACGAGGGGAACATGACAGCGCGTACTCTTTTCGCCCTTGCGGCACTTCTCGTAGTGGTTCCGGCCCCGTCATTCGGGGCCGATGCAGTGGCTGGCCGCGGCTATTTTCGAGCTCAGTGCGCGCTCTGCCATAGCGCGGAGGCCGGGGACAACGGTGGCGCTCAGGGCCCGAACTTGCAGGGCGTCCTTGGACGCAAGGCCGGCAGTTCCGACGACTACGCCTATACCGCGGCCCTGAAGAATTCTGGCATCGTCTGGGACGCCGCTTCCCTGCAACGCTTTCTAGCGAACCCTGCGGGCGTCGTGCCGGGTACCGCCATGGTAATCCCGGTGCAGAGCGCTGTGGATCGCGAGAATCTAGCGGCTTACTTCACTGCGGTGAAGGAAGGCACTTTGCCGCCGGAGCAGGCGGCAGCGATGCCGGCGCGGGCGGCAGCGCCGGCTGCCACGGTTGTCACGGGACCCGAAGCCGTCGCTGCCAATGCTGTTGCCGACTGGAAGAAAGATGCGCCGGGGCGTGTCCACCGTATCGACATCAATAAGCTTCCGGCTCCCTTCGCCACGGCGTCCGCCCGCAACCTCCCGCGCGTAGTGCCGAAGCCGGAGGGGGCGAAGTTGGCCGTGCCCCCGGGCTTCCACGTCGAGGTGTTTTTGGAGGGCCTCACGGGGCCCCGGACTATGCTGGTAGCGCCGAACGGCGATGTCGTCGTGGCGGAGACAAAAGCGGGCAAGCTGAAGGTGCTACGGCCGACGGCGGACGGCAAGACTGCCACGGTAACCGTGTTCGCGAGTGGTCTGCAGCAGCCGTATGGCATAGCATTTGATCCGTCAGCTGGAAACCCGCGCTGGTTATATGTGGCTGAGGTGAACCGCGTGGTGCGCTATGCCTTCACGGAAGGCATGACGGCGGCCATGCAAGTTCCGGAGGTGATCATCCCGCAGCTGTCGCCGGTGGCTGGTGGGCACGTCACCCGCGACATCGTCTTCTCGCCGGATGGCAAGAAGCTCTATGTCGCGGTGGGTTCGCTTTCCAATTACGCCGAGAAAATGGCGAAGAAGACGCTGGACGAAGCGCGCAGCTGGCAGGCGCAGGAAGGCCTGGGGGCAGCGTGGGACAACGAAGAAAATCGTGCGCAAGTGCGAGTATTCGACGTTCGCGACGGCACTCCTGTCGACAGCGTTGCTGCTGCAACCGCTGGCACCATCGCTGACACACGGGGCCGCGCGTACGCCACGGGTCTGCGTAACTGCACCGGCATGACGCTGCAGCCAGGCAGTGGCGAGGTGTGGTGCACCGTGAACGAACGCGACGCCTTGGGCGATAACCTGGTGCCCGACTACGCGACGCGGGTCGCAGAAGGGGCCTTTTACGGCTGGCCTTGGTATTACCTCGGTAACCGCGAAGACCCCCGCTTGGCTGGGGAGCGCCCTGACTTGGCCGGCAAGATGACGAACCCGGATGTGCCGTTCACTTCCCATTCAGCAGCGATGAGCATCAAGTTTTACAACGCGACGGCGGGTAGCTCGCTGCTTCCGGCGAAGTACCACGGCCTGCCGTTCGTGGTGCTGCATGGCTCGTGGAACCGTGGCGAGCGTACGGGCCACAAGGTGGTGACGCTGCCGATGCTCCATGGAAAGCCCACGGGTGAGTATGTAGATTTCCTTACGGGATTCATCAATCAAGAGGGTGATGCCTGGGGCCGCCCCGTGGCTATCGCTGTCGCGAAAGACGGTGCGCTGCTGCTGGCGGATGACGGTGCCAACCTCATCTACCGCATTTCCTACGGGAAGTAGGATAGTTCGGCGAGCAGAGTGAGCTAACGCTTGGTAGCGTCGAAACCGACGCCCAAGCGTTTTGCTAGTGCACTGAGTTTTTTATCCAGCGTCCACAAACGCGCGCTAGGCGTCAGTAACGTGGCCGCCAGCAAGGCCACATCGACGGCGCCACATCCGGAATCGTATAGGCGTTCTCGAGTGATCAAATCCAGCGTCTCTGTGGTGGTTGCCACCACGGCTTGTTGCAGTTTCTGCAAATCCGCCAGGGTTCTCGCCCTTGGGGAGGGCGGCGTTCCGCAGGCAATCTCCAACACCACCATGGGGTGGCACAAGGCTTGGTCCGCTTCCAGTAAGGCCGTCAGTGTCGGGTTCGCACTCCGGAAATGCGCTACCCAAACGGAAGTGTCCGCCAGCACCAGTGCCATGCCGGGGATGCCTTATTCCGGGCGCCGCCGCTGTATGTCCGCCATTTTGGG
Source organism: Janthinobacterium lividum (assembly GCA_943327025.2). Taxonomy (GTDB): domain Bacteria; phylum Pseudomonadota; class Gammaproteobacteria; order Steroidobacterales; family Steroidobacteraceae; genus CAIOHZ01. The sequence continues at coordinate 2,438 of CALPVO020000140.1, read as the reverse complement.
CGCCTTTCCACCCAGTGCGGCCAAGCGGTTGGCGGACCGGACCCGAACGAAAAGCTTCACCGCCTCCCGAAACAGGTCGGCCTTGTCCATGGTGGGGTCGGCCACGTCCAGAGCTTTTTGGTAGAGGTCGTCGTCGATGGTGACGGTGGTGCGCATGGGCCTATCCAATGTTTCACGAATGATGCAGTTTAGCATCAAAAACGATGCTAAAAGCGCTAGGGAAGTTGCTGCCATATACGCTGGTGCCCGGTATCATTGGCGTATGCGCATCATCCTGACCGAATTCGCCCGCCCGCGGCTGTTTCCGCGGGTTCCCCGCCCGAACACCATCCAGGACATCACGGCCAGGCAGTTCGAGCAGGAGCTAAACGTGCGCGTTCCCCTGCACGTGCGGCCCGGCTATGCGCCTTTTTGCGTGCTCCATGTGCACCGCAACTGGACCAGCACACGCTGTCTGACGGCGCCCATCACCGATGAAAACCGCCATCTACTGCGGTCACGTTATGAGGCCCGCAACGACCGCGAGTTGCCGGTGTTGGTGCGCTGGTTCGAAGGGCTGGAGCCGCCGGTGGCCGAATATTTGCTGCCTATCCTCTACAGCGCCGAACAACTGGCGAAGGAGGGCTCGCCTATTGATGGCGACTGGGGCGTGGTGGGCTGCCTCTACACCAGCACCCCGGAAGAAATCCCCATGGCGCCTGTGACCATGATGCGCAACGCGCTGGGCGTGACGGAGGGCGGCTCGGGCGTGCCACTGGAAGCCGAGTCCTACCGGCGCAGCGTGGCTTTCTGGAGCGAAAACGCCAACTGGCGCTGAAGCACCTAAAGACTTGAGTAACGACGGCGGTGAAACCGACCTTGGGTCTGGTCTTCTGCCGCTGCTAGACCGCTACGGCCCCAATGCGGTTCACGCCTTGCGCTGCTTGTGCGGCGACTACCTGCCCGCGGTCCACAGCCTGCACGCTGCACTGGTTTTGCAAGGCCATGGCGGCCGTGATGCCTACCGCTTGGCCCATGGCCATGCACTGCGGCATGCCACGTACCGAAGCAAACGCCACAGCATCGGCACAGATGAGCCGCCCGGCGAACAGTAGATTTTCCACCGTCTTCGGAATAAGCGTGCGCAGCGGAATGGTGTAGAACGCACCCTTGCCCACGGCTGCCTCGTGCGTCATGGCGCCATCGCCACGCATTACGTCGTCCACGGGGTTGTCGCAAGCGACGATGCCATCTTCGAATTTCGTGGCGTGGGCAATTTCCTGCCCGGTAATGCGGTGCATGGCCTCCAAGCGCCGCGTTTCGCGAACGCCCACCGTGGGCCCTAAGTCGGTCATGCGGGCTTTCTCGAAGCCCGGTACGCTTTCAGTGAGGAAGCGGGCCACCTGTCGGCAGCGCCGGCGGCCTTCCTGCGTGGCGCGGGCCACGGCGGCCGGGTCGGTTCCATCGACACCGCGAATGTGCACGGTGTTGCAGAACACGGCGCCTTCGTGGAAACCCTTCATCAAGTAGAGCTTCGCCAAGTCCGGGTGCAGGCGGCCTTCCGCCACCCCTACTGCCGCGTAACGCTCGAAGTACGGGTCTTCATCAGCGAAAACGCGGGTCCAGTCGGCGTTGATCATGGTGAACGACAGCGTGACGCCCATCATGTCACCGGCGCCATTACCCACTGTATAAGGAACGCCTGCCTTGGCGGCCGTTTCGCCGTCACCGGAGCAGTCGATAACGACCTGCGGGCGGAAGGTGAGGGGGCCGCGCCGGTCGTAGGCCTCGACGGACACGATACGGTTGCCCTTGAGCGTTGGCGCTCCGGCAATCGTGTTGAGATGTACGTTGACGCCCGCTTCTTCCAACATCTCGAACATGGTGAAAGTGGCGGCCTCGTGGTCGTAGATAACCTCCGCGCCGAAGTTCTCCAGCGTCGAGTGACGCACCAAGGCAGCGGGCGGATTGAGGTTCACCATGCGGCTGGTGAGTTCTTCGAACACACCGCCGATGCTGCTGCCGACTGGATAACCGCCGCCCCACGGCATGCCGGGGCAAAACGCCATGACGCCGCCGATTTTGGAAGTCCCTTCGACGAGGCTGACGCGCGCGCCGCGCCGCGCGGCGGCGATGGCTGCACCGAAGCCGGCAGTGCCGCCGCCGATGACCAGGACGTCTGCAATCTGTTCGCGAGCAGTGGACTCGGTGAGGACCTGGGGCATGACAATGACCACTGATTTTAGGCGGATTTAGGACCTGCCTTCAGCAAGAAATAAATCAGAACACTCGAGAATAAATCACGTTTCGATCGCCACGCCACGCCACGCCACGCCACGCCACGCCAAGCCAAGCCGGCGGATTGGAGTCCGGGCCGCTGCGGCGCCTAGAACAGTTGGCCTTGCCGTTCATCCGCAGGTTTTGAACGGCGGGCTTTCGTGCCACTTTGGGGCAGCCCG
>CALPVO020000139.1 GCA_943327025.2 Janthinobacterium lividum | reverse complement strand
GTGGAGTCTGATGGCATCCGTCGTGGCGTAGGAATTGGACAGGTTGGCGTTGTGCTGCGCGCCGCACCTGGCGATTGGTGGCGCGCGTGGCGTGGAAAGTTGCCGTGGCCGGTCATGGCGCTGCAGGCGCAGCAGGTGCGCATGCCGCCGCCCCGCAGAGCCGTTGGTGATGCTGCGGGCGATGGTTGGGGCGAGGTGGAGCTAGAGCGTCTGGAGTTGACGGGAATCGTTGCCGCAGCCAACGCTCCGCGCGTGCTGCGGGTGCAGGCACTGGGGCGCTGGCAGCGCGCGCCTGAGCAGCCTTGGGCGCGTGTGTCTGCTGACTTGCGCGAGGTGGCATTCACGCCGGGCTTTGCAGGCGGGTTCTCGTTGGAGCAGGCTGCCCTGCAGCTTGGGGCTCTGCAGGTGCGCCTCGCCCGCTTGAGTGTGGGGGAGGGGTCGGCCACCTTCGCTGCCGAGATGTTGCCCGCGAACTTACGCGAGGCTTTGCCGCCGCTGGGCATTCCCGTGCCACCGACCGAAGACCCCAAGACGTTCGAGCGCGTATCCGTAAAGGCTGAGTGCAACGTGGATTTCGACGTGGCGAAGCGCGGCGCGGGTTGCGATTCAGTGGTGCTGAAGGTGGACGACACCACGTTCACCGGGCAAGCCTGGCGCGCGCCGCAGGCGCAGGGCGATGCCGCCACCCTCTGGCAACTGCGTTTGGCGGCCGACCAGCTGAATCTCGACCGCTACCTGCCGCCGGAGAATCTGCAGGAACCGCCGACCGCTGTGCCGTGGAACTTGGCGGATGCCTGGCCCTTGCGTTTCGACCTGACGGTTCGCGACTTGCGGCTTGCGGGCTTGCGCATGAGCAAAGCTACGCTGGCGCTACAGGCCGGCGAGCAGGGGTTGGTGCGCGAATGAGTACGGCGACTGGTATAGCACCCGCTACATTCGCGCCGCGCTTGCTCGCTTGGTGGGACGTGCATGGCCGCAAGAACTTGCCGTGGCAAAGCGCGCGCACGCCGTACCGCGTATGGCTTTCAGAAGTGATGTTGCAGCAAACGCAGGTGGCCACTGCCACGCCTTATTTCCTGCGCTTTACGCAGCAGTACCCGGACGTGGCAGCGCTGGCCGCGGCGCCACTAGGCGATGTGCTGCATCTCTGGGCAGGCCTTGGGTACTACGCCCGCGCGCGCAACTTGCATGCCGCCGCGAAGGCGGTGGTAGCGGACCATGCGGGTAAGTTCCCCGAAGATCTTGAAGCGCTGCAAACCTTGCCGGGTATAGGGCGGTCTACCGCGGCGGCTATCCTTTCGCTGGCGCACAACACGCGCCACACCATTTTGGATGGCAACGTGAAGCGCGTGCTTACGCGTTGGGCCGGCGTGGAAGGCTTCCCCGGCCTACCTGCTGTGGAACGCAGCCTGTGGGCGCTGGCGGAAAGTTGCACGCCATCGGCGCGCAACGCGGACTACACGCAGGCCATCATGGACCTGGGCGCCACGCTGTGTACGCGTAGTCGCCCGGCCTGCGCCATTTGTCCGCTGCAGCAGGACTGCGTGGCGCACGGCACGCAGCGGCAAGCTGAACTGCCTGTCCGCAAGCCCGCAGCCACCAAGGCGCGTCGCGTGCGGCGAGTGGTGGCTTTGGTGGCGGTGGGGTCCGCTGGAGTGTGGCTGGAACAGCGCCCTGCCAAGGGCATCTGGGGCGGCTTGTGGAGCCTTCCGGAGTTCGTCGACGAAGCGGCCGCACTTGGGGAGCATGGGTTTGCCAAGGCCGCGCAACTGCGCCAAGCGCGCCTGTGGGGCACGGTGTTCCATTCGTTCACGCACTACGACTTGGAACTGGTGCCTTGGGTGCTGCCCGTAACAGGCCAACCACAGCGCACGCCGGCTGGCCTGTGGTACAACGGCGCGCCGGAGATGCGGTTGGGTTTGCCGGCGCCGGTCGAAAAACTGGTGGCCGCCTTGCTCGAGGCCGGCCCCGCCGGCCTGCCGGGTGCTGCCCGGCGTGATAGCACTGAAGGAGAAGCTGAATGACGCGCATGGTGAACTGTGTGGTGCTGGGGCACGAAGCCGAAGGCCTGGACTACGTGCCGTACCCGGGCGAACTGGGCCAGCGCATCTACGCCAGCGTCTCGAAGGAGGGCTGGACCCGCTGGGTGGCCCACCAGACCATGCTGCTGAACGAATACCGCCTGACGCCCATCGACCCGAAGGCCCGCAAGTTTCTGGTGGAGCAGATGGAGAAGTTCCTGTTCGGCGGCGGGGCTGATAAACCGGCCGAGTTCGTGGCGCCCGCCGCGGAGTAGGGCAGCCCCGCGCCCCATTTGCGGGCGGGTTCTACCTTGACGAAAACCGCCTTTCCGGGCGACAATGGTTGTTCAACCAGCGTGGCCGGGTAGCTCAGTTGGTAGAGCAGCGGATTGAAAATCCGCGTGTCGTTGGTTCGATTCCGACCCCGGCCACCATTCCTCGCTTTGGCAGGAAAGGGTTGAACCCTTTTCACTTCATGGCCCGCTTCACGCGGGCTTTGTTGTTTCTGGGCGGTGGAGTGCCGCGCTTTAGAGCGCCGCTTGAGTTCAAGTGCGCGAGTGACGGACGTCCTGAATGATGCGGGACACCATCAGTTCCTCGAGCCCCGCCGCTGCCAGTGCCAGTGCGGAAAGCTGCAAGCCAGCCTCCAGCGTTTCCGGAATGACGCCAGTGGCCCCGGCAGTCCGCAATAATTGGGCGTGCTGCTCGTCGCGGGAACGCGCATAGATTGGCAGATGCGGATAGCTCTGCCTGGCTGCCCTTACCGCCTGCATCGCTTCCTCAGGCTGATCTATGGTCACGATCAGCGCAGCGGCCGTCTCCGCATGGAGTTTGTCCAGCAGTTCGATGCGAGCGGCGTTTCCGTAAAACACTGGCTTGCCTGCACTGCTTTGCTGCGCTGCAATCGTGGCATTCTGTTCTATGGCCACGAAGTCGACGCCTTGCTGTTCGAGAATGCTCGCCATCAGTTGCCCGACGCGTCCGAAACCCGCTATCACCATGTGTCGATTCAAGTGGGCTGGAACTGCTACCGCGGGTGCCTGCGGTAGGACTGGCTGGGTGTCGATACGCTGGCGCAGCCACTCGCCAAGCCGTGTCATGCCGGTCGTCATGAGCATGCTAAGGCCGGTCACCAGCAGCAGGAACTGTCCCGTCGCGGCGGGCACAAGCCCGATGGACATGCCGTAGCCCAGAATGACGAAGGCGAATTCGCCTCCTTGTGCCAGCAGCAGGCCGCTTTCGAGCGATGCGCCCCAGCGCAAGCCGCTCGCGCGAAATATGACAGAGGCCACGATGGCTTTGACCGTGCACAGGGCCAGCGCCGCCAGCAACACCAGGTGCGGCTGTCGTGCAAAGCTCTCCACGTCGATACCCATGCCAACCGACATGAAAAACAGACCGAGCAGCAAGCCCTTGAATGGCTCTAAGGTAATCTCGACCTTGTGCCGGTATTCGGTTTCCGCCACGAGCAAGCCGGCTAGGAAGGCGCCCAACGCGAGAGACAACCCGGCGGCAGCCGTCAGTCCCGCCGTGCCAAGCGTCACGAGGAGCGAAAGTGCCATGAAAACTTCAGGTTGGTGCCGATTCGCAAAAAAACGGAACAGGGGCCCAATCAGTCGTCGGCCCGCGACGTAGATGAGCCCGATGATTACGATTGACTCGACTGTCACCTCGCCAAGTACGACGAAGAAACTGGCGGAGCGGTCCGCAGCGAGTAGATCAATGAGAATGAGCAGCGGGATGACCGCGAAATCCTGAAGCATCAGGACCCCAAACACCGCTTTTCCCCGCTTCGTGGTCAGCGCGCGTCGCTCTATGAGCAGTTGCATCACCATCGCCGTGGAAGACAGTGCCAGAACCAGTCCGACGACAATGGCTACGCCAGTGGACACGCCAAAGGCCCAAGCCGCCGCACCGATAAGGCCAGCACTGAGTAGAACCTGCGAGATGCCGGCGCCGAATACCCAGCGCCGCATGTCCCAGAGACGGCGAGGCGATATCTCGAGGCCGATGAGGAACATGAGGAACACCACCCCCAGTTCGGCCAGCGATTGCACGTTACTCGGGTTCTGGAAAGTGAGCACGGACAGCCATGGCCACTGGTCCGACCATTGCCCCATGGCATGCGGACCCAGTGCGATGCCCGCTACCAGAAAGCCGAGAACCTGATTTATCTGCAGACGCTGCAGCAGTGGAATGAGAATGCCCGCAAGCGTGAGAAACAGCAGGGTTTCCCGGAGGAATGGAAGCGCCGCATGATGGTCCACGGGAGGCTCCTCTTTGGTTGGGTGCGTCTGAAGTGACTTCGAGTCTAGACTAATCCGCAATCGTGGCCGTAGTTGGTTGCAGAACACCCGTATCCGGCTCGAAGTGCCGTTGCCCGCCTACCCCGATGAGCTCCACGAAGTTTTGGGGTACGCGTTCCAGCAGGCCCGCTATGACGTCAGTAGCGAAGTGGCTGACTACATTCCCGAACTGGCCAAGGCGAACCCCGACCACTTCGGGTTGGCTGTGGCCGCCGCGCATGGGCGCCTCTATCAGTTCGGCGATGCCTTCAACGCCATCGAATTCGATCCGCGTACGCGGCGCCCCTACAACCCCATGGTGAGTGCCGGCGCCATCACGGTGGCGGCGTTGTTGCACAACCATCTCGTTACGGGTGCATTTGATTTCATTCTCGACGGTCTGCAGCCTGCCGCAGGCAGGCAGTTGGACGTGGACGAGTCGGGGGTGGGTCCGGGCAGTTACCCCCGAACTAATCAGGCCCTCTCGGGGCCCTCCGTGGGTCCCTGCGTGGGCCGGTCGTAACTGTTGGCGGTGGTATCTGTAGAGAAATTCTTTTAAAATCTTGAACTTGCGACAAGAGCAGCGAGTGGTCCGTCGGATTGAAAATCCGCGTGTCGTTGGTTCGATTCCGACCCCGGCCACCATTCCTCGCTTTGGCAGGAATGGGTTGAACCCAAATTCGCTGCATGGCCCGCTTCACGCGGGCTTTGTTGTTTCTGGGGGCCGCGGCCGGGTCGCGTGACTTGTGCTAAGTTCGTACTGCGAACCGGAGCGCTATGACTGGCGATTCAATACCGTTGCCGTTCAAGCAGGTGGGTGCCGCTCGTGGCCGCCTGATCTTCTATTTTCATGGGGTGCCGGGTGCGCCCGCGGAGATGGATGCCTTCGATTCGGTCGCAAGGCAATGCGATGCGGAAATCATCTGTCTGGATCGGTTTCTGGCGGATCCATGCCTGCAAGGCGATGATTATTTCCGGCACTTGGCTGCGCAGATCGAGCGCATCGCTGGTGGACGGAAGATGGAGTGGGTCGGTTTCTCCATCGGGGCATTCGTTGCCATCAAGACTGTGCAATATTTGGCGCAACGCGTAACCCACCTGCATCTTGTTTCCGCGGCCGCCCCCCTCGATGGGGCGGATCATCTGGAAAGGGCAGTTGGAAAGCACATCTTCATGCTGGCGCAGCGCTATCGCTATGGCTTCCGGTTGCTCGCAAGCGCGCAACGAGTGCTGGCCCGTCGCCTTCCATCGGTAATGTTCCGCATTCTGTTCTCCAATGCCGCCGGCGCCGACGTCGCCTTGAGCCAAGATCCCGAGTTCCAAAGCCGGATGAAGACGGTGTTGCGAGACGGCTTCGGCAAGTCTCGTGCCGGGTACGTCAGGGACCTTCATGCGTATGTGGGGCCTTGGCGTCCCTGGTTGGCTGGGGTAGCCACCCCGACCTCGATTTGGCATGGCGAAGCCGACAATTGGTCGCCAATTTCGATGGCGGATGACCTAGCCTCGTCCATTCCCGGTTGCCCTGCCAAGCAGGTATTGGCGGGGCAGTCACACTACTCATGCCTCTACCAAGCGGTTCCGTTCATTCTGGCTGCTGGAGTCGGCGCCCTCGGCCGTACTTCTGCGTCCCAGTGTTAGTTTCCGGTTTCGCACACCATTCCCTGACTTTCGCAGGAACGTTAGCCCTATTCAGTTCATGGCCCGCTGTAAGCGAGCTTTGCGGTTTCTGGTCGAACAGTAGGCGGGGCTTCTTGCCCTGCATGTGGAGCGCACGTGTTTGAAGATCTGCTGAAATTTTTCGTAGTGATGTTCGTGGTGGTGGACCCGCCCGCGTTGGCGCCCATCTTTGCCGGCCTCACCGAGGGGGCGTCGCGGCAGTATCAGCGGCGCATGGCGCTGAAGTCTTGCGTCATCTCCTTGCTCATCTTCGTGGGTTT
>CALPVO020000138.1 GCA_943327025.2 Janthinobacterium lividum | reverse complement strand
GGTGACGGAGTTCACCGCGCGCGTGCGCATCGATACGCCGAAGGAACTGGAATACTTCCAGCACGGCGGCATCCTGCAGTATGTGCTGCGTCAGATAGCCAAGGCGGCCTGACCGCCATGACCGGCTCCCAGGAGTCCGTGGAACCTGCGGGCTCCCGGGCAGCCGGTGCATCTTCTGCTGTCGCGGTGTTCGACCTCGACGGCACACTGACCTACCGCGATACCTTCGTTCCCTGGCTACTGGGTTTTGTGGCGGCGCACCCGGTGCGTTGGTGGCGCTTGCTCGCGTTCCTGCCCATTGGCATCGCCATCGTGTGCGGTGTGCGCGACCGTGGGCGCTTGAAATCTTGGCTGTTGCGCGCCTTTGCCGGCGGTGTGGACAGCGCCGTGTTGGACCGCTGGTCCGCGGCCCAAGTGCAGCAGGTGGTGGAAACGCAGCTGCGCGCTGGGGCAGTTGCCACATTGCGCGCCCATCAAGCCGCGGGCGACCACGTCATCCTGCTGTCCGCCAGCGTAGACGCCTACGTGCCGCGCATCGGTTCGCTGCTCGGTATTACGGAAGTGATCTGCACCGGGGTTCGCTGGCATGAAGATGGACGGCTAGATGGCCGCCTGACTACGGCGAACCGTCAAGGCGAAGAAAAGGCCGTGGTTTTACGCGCCTTGCGGGAGAGGTTTCCCGGCCGCCCGTTCGCTGCCTATGGCAACACCACCGGTGACTTGCCGCATTTGCGGCTGGTAGAACGGCCGTTGCTGGTGAATGGCAATGCCAGCGCCAAGCGCCAGGCCGCGGCCCTCGGCATTGCCACCGACGAATGGCCTTGATAAAACCCCGTTGCTGCGCCTACGCTGAACCAAGCGACGTCTACGGTCTTTTCACTGCAACCCGGTAAGTCCAACTGCTCCGGTTGGACACCCCGTGTGGAGCTTCCCATGCGCATTCACCGCCCCAAGAATATTCTTCCGAGCGAAATCACCCCCCGCGCCGTCCATGACGAGCGGCGGGCAGTACTGAAAGCGCTTGGTCTCGGCGCCGGTCAGTTGGCCATCGGCGGTAGCACCTTCGGGCTACTGAACACGACCAATGCCGCTACCAGTGCCGCAGCGCCTGCAGCAAGCGCGAGCCGCACCAAGCTGGTGACTCGTCCTTCGCCGTACAGCACTCGCGAAGCCCCCAACAGTTACGCGGACATTACCGGCTACAACAACTTCTACGAGTTCGGGCTGGACAAAACGGACCCTGCAGCCAACGCCCATACGCTGAAGCCGCGGCCGTGGAAGGTGACCATCGACGGCGAATGTGACAAGCCCGGCACCTACGACCTCGACACGCTCATCAAGCCGCATGCGCTGGAAGACCGTATCTACCGGTTCCGTTGCGTGGAGGCTTGGTCCATGGTCATTCCGTGGGTCGGCTTTCCGCTAGGCGATTTACTGAAGCGTTTCGCGCCCAACTCGCGTGCGAAATTCGTGGAGTTCACCACGCTCATGGACCCGGCGCAGATGCCCGGCCAGCGGCGCCCTGTGCTCGACTGGCCCTATCGCGAAGGCCTGCGTATGGACGAAGCCATGCACCCGCTCGCCATCCTCGCCGTGGGCCTCTATGGCGAAGTATTGCCGAACCAGAACGGTGCGCCGTTGCGGTTGGTGGTGCCCTGGAAGTATGGGTTCAAGAACATCAAGAGCATTGTGCGCATTCGCTTTACCGAAAAAGCGCCGGCTACTGCCTGGAATGTGGCCGCCCCAGATGAATACGGGTTCTTCGCCAACGTGAACCCGGACGTCGACCATCCGCGTTGGAGCCAGGCACGCGAGCGCCGCATCGGCGCCGGCGGTGGCCTGTTCGCCCCGAAGATAGCTACCCAACCGTTCAACGGCTACGCCGCGCAGGTGGCTGGCCTCTACCGCGGTCTGGACCTCAAGAAATGGTTCTGACGCCCAGTCGCGAGCACGCTCGCTACGGCATGCTGACGCGCTGGGACATGCTGCGCTATGGGCTGCATGCCGGGCTGCTGGTACCGCTGCTGCTGCTGGGGTTAGGCGCCTTCGAACTGGCGGGCCAGTCGTTAGGCCCGGACCCTGTCGAAACGCTGTTGCGTGAACTGGGCTGGTGGGCAGTCACGCTGCTGGTGGCAGGGCTCGCCATCACGCCGGTACGCCACTGGCTGAAGCAAGCGCCCCTGCTGCGCTTGCGCCGCCCCTTAGGCTTGTGGGGCTTCACCTATGCGGTGCTGCACTTCATCGTCTACCTGGTGCTCGACCGGCAACTGGCTTGGGCAGAGATACTGAAAGACTTGAGCAAGCGCCCGTACATCATGGTGGGCTTCGCGGCGGTGGTACTGCTCTTGCCGCTGGCTGCAACATCAACAGCGTGGGCCATGCGCAAGCTCGGGCGTCGCTGGCAGAAGCTGCACAGGCTGGCTTACGTGGCAGCCGCACTCGGCGTGCTGCACTTCTTGCTGCAGGTGAAGAAGGACCTGACCGAGCCGCTGATCTACGCGGCCGTGCTAGGCGCGCTACTGGGCTGGCGGGTAATTCGCCACCGCAGCAAATAGGCCGCAGCTAGCCCAGCTTGGCTGGTTTCCAAAGGGGCCGCGGCCAAACAGCGGCCGCGGCAAGGCTCAATTAGCTATTAGCTGCGCGCCGCCGCAATATCCGCGCCTTCGCGCAAGGCACGCAGCTTCATCCATGTCACCTTCGGGTCAATCTTGCCGTAGCCGGCAAACGTGCCGAAGCCGCAGTCCGTGCTCGCCATGACGCGATCGTTACCGACAATGGCCGTGAAGCGTTCGATACGCTGCGCGATGAGTTCCGGGTGCTCCACGTAGTTGGAACAAGTATCGATGAGGCCCGGGGCCAAGATGCGGTCGTCACCCACGCCCGCGTCGCGCCACACCTTCCACTCGTGTTCATGGCAAGGGTTGGCAGCTTCAAACAGCAGCGTGCTCGGACGCGCCTTCAGCAGCGTACCGATGATCTTCTCAAGCGGAATATCGTGGTTGTGGGGCCCTTCGTAGTTGCCCCAGCAGATATGCATGCGCAGACGCTTCGGGTCGATGTTGGCCGTGGCGGCGTTCAAGGCCTCCACGTTCTGTTCGATTCGGCGCAGGAAGGCCGGCTCGTCCAAGTCTTGATAGCCCGTGTGGCGTGACATGGCGAGGTCCGGACAATCCAGCTGCAGGTCAAAGCCCGCCGCCACGATGGCTTCGTATTCCGGGCGCATGGCATTGACGAGGTCCGCCAAGTACGTCTCATGCGAAGGATAAAAAGCGTTTGGCTGGAAAGCCGTAATAAGGCCCGGCGAGGCGGCGTTCATGAAGCCACGCACGCCACTGCCGTTACGCTGCATGGCCAGCGTGAAGCGACGGATGTCGTCTTCGAGCGGCTGCATGTCCTTGATGCGCACCTCGCCGATACAGGAAGCGCGCGTGAACTCCTGCTCGCCCATGAGGGCGGTCATCTTCTGGCGGAACTCCGGCAGCGGCGCCAAGTCCAGCGCGGGCTTGCGGGGGCTGTGCCCACCGAAGCCCGTCAGCCGTTCGATGATGTAGGTGGAATAGCCCACCTTGCCGAGTTCACCGTCGCTGACCACTGAAACGCCAGCAGCCACCTGCTGACGCACAGCTTCGTCGACAGCGCCCTGCACCACGCGGTCGAACTCGGCAGCGTCGTACGCTTCGCCCTTGTCGCGTGCCAGCAGCAAGGGAGTGAGAGCGGAGCCGCGCGGCAGACTGCCAACGTGGGTGGTGGAAATCTGCGTCATCGTGCGGCTCCGGTCAGTAGAAGGAAACAGGCAACGGAATTGCTTTGCATCAACCCAGTGCGGCGTTGACGACGCGCGCCTGGGTGTACTCCAGCAAGCCGGCCTCGCCGAGTTCTGCACCGAGGCCCGACTGCTTCGCGCCACGGAAGGGAATGGCGGCATCGATGGCCAGGTGCTGGTTCACCCAAATGGTGCCGCTGTCCACCTGCGCCGCAATCTCCATGGCGCGGTTCACGTCCTTGCCCCAAACGGTGCCGGCCAAACCGAACTCCGACTGGTTGACGGTAGCCACCACCTCGTTGACGTCCGTGTAGGACAGCACGGGCAGGATGGGGCCGAACTGCTCTTCCGCCACGATGCGCGAAGTCTCGGGGATGTCGCGCACGATGGTCGGGCGGATGAAGTAGCCCGGGCGGTTCAGCGTGGTGCCGCCGGCAATGATGTTGCCGTTGGCCCGAGCGTCCGCCAGGAACTCCTTAAGCTTCTCGTACTGCATCTTGTTCTGCACGGGGCCAATCTGGGTGCCCGGCTTGTCACCGTCGTCCACCACGGCGGCATCAGCCAAGCGGGCGAGTTCACCGCAAACGCCGTCGTACAGCGAAGCGGGAATGTAGGCGCGCTTAACGGCGACGCAAATCTGCCCGGCGTTCAAGGTGGCGCCGAAGAACAGCTTGCCGGCCACTTCGATAGGATCTACGTCGTCCAGCACGATGGCGGCGTCGTTGCCGCCGAGTTCCAGCGTCACGCGCTTCACGGTGTCGGAGGCGCTCTTCATCACCTTGCGGCCGGTGGCGGTGGAACCGGTGAAGGCCACCTTGGCCACATCCGGGTGCGCGGTGAGCACGCCGCCTAGGTCGTTGCGGTCACACACCACGTTGAATACGCCCGGGGGCAGGATTTCATTCGCAATGGTGGCGAACAGCAGCGTGGTGAGCGGCGTGGTCGGTGCCGGCTTCGACACCATGGTATTGCCCGCGAGCAGACAAGGACCCAGCTTGTTCATCAACAGGATGAGCGGGAAGTTCCACGGCGTGATGGACGCGACGACACCGAGCGGCGCGCGGTATTCCACAACGCGGTTTTCCGGGGTCTCACGGAGTACCTTCGGCTCGAGCTTCATGTCCACGAAGGCCTTCAGCGTGAACACCGAACCGATAACTTCGAAGGCTGCCTGGTCGAGCGGCTTGCCCTGTTCTGCCGTCAGCAGCGCGGCGAACTCGTCCTGACGCGCCATGAGCGCGTTGGCCAACTGGTCCACGAACTGGCCACGTTCGGCCACGGTACGACGCGACCAAGCCGGAAAGGCCGCCTTGGCAGCCGCTACGGCGGCATTCACCTGCGCTACATCGGCGATGGGGCAAGCCGCCACCACTTTTTCGGTGGCCGGGTTGATGACATCCGCCGTGCCGCCGGCACCGTCCACGAGTTCGCCATTGATGAGGAGTTTATAGGCAGACATGACAGGCTCCAGGCAAGAGAATGAAACAGAACTGAATGATAACGTTCGTTACTGATAATACAAGCAGCTTGCCGGTTGATTGTCGGAACGGCACTTGCGCAGGACCGCCCAGCCAAGACATTCGCCGCCAGCGCTAGTGCGCCGTCTGGCCGCCGTCGATAATGAACAGCGACCCGTTGATGAAGCTGGCGGCATCCGAACACAGGTGCAGTACGGTACCGGCCACCTCCTCCGGTTGCCCGGCGCGCCCACTGATGTTCTGGGCGAAGAACGCCGCTTTGAACTCCTCGCTGTCCGCCCAAGCTTGTGTCATGGGGGTGACAATGAACCCGGGCCCGATGGCGTTCACGCGAATGCCGCGCTGGGCGTATTCGATGGCCGCAGCCTTCGTGAGCCCCACCACGCCGTGCTTGGCCGCCACATAGGAGGCCATGTTCGGATCTGCGACGACGCCAGCCACGGAAGCTGTGTTCACGATGGCGCCGCCACCATTGACGAGGAAATGGCGAATCTGCGCTTGCATGCAGAAAAACACGCCCTTCAGGTCCACGGCCAGAATGCGCTCGACATCCTCGGCCGGCATTTCATGCATGGGCATGGGGGGCGGCAGCACGCCCGCATTGTTGAAAGCCGCGTGCAAGCCACCGAAGTGACGGACACAGGCATCGACAAGGCGCGTGCCATCCTCAGGACGACTGACATCCGCCATCTCCCAAACGGCTTTCCCACCATCCGCCACAATGAGGGCCACCGTATCGGCAGCACGGCCATCTATGTCGCCAATGACCACGTTGGCGCCTTCCAGCGCGAACGCCCGCGCGGTAGCCCGGCCAATACCGGTGGCGCCACCGGTCACCAACACGGTCTTTCCAGAGTAGCGGTTCATGCGAGCCCCCAAACAATGGTCGGGGACTCCGTGCCCCGTACCCAACATGCTAGGCGGGCGGACATTGACCCGCACGGACAAATACGCAAAACGCTTGTACTAACCCGCGCCACTGCCTCGCCGTCGCCGTTATGCCCGTTTGACCGACTTGGCAGGCCAAGCGGCCAGC
>CALPVO020000137.1 GCA_943327025.2 Janthinobacterium lividum | reverse complement strand
TAGGAACGCGTGACGGCGAAGTCGTGCAGCATGCCGGCGTAGGGCACCTTCACCCAGGCCTCCCAGGTCTTGCGGCCTTGGGTATCGAAGGAATAGCAGGCCACATCGCGGCTGCCGAGCCCCTTCGCTTCGTAGGCAATGCCCAGCATCTCGCCGGTTTCAGAGTCGAGCTTCGGGTGCGCGGTGAAGGTTTCGGCAGTGAGCTGGCCACCGAAGCGGTACACCGGCTCCAGCGTTTCCAGGGTGTGTGGGTCCAGCACCACGGGTGGGCTGTCTTCCTTCAGCGCCATCAGTTTGCCGTGGTGGTGGAACACATTGGTGTTTGCCGTGCCACGGCTGAGGCCTGCGACGGAGGCGTCGTCCGTGAAGGGATTGCGGTAAGTGCCGAACAGCGCGCGTCCCGCCGCGGCTTGCGCGGTATAGCGTTCCGTTTGCACATAGCGGCTACGAAAATCCACGCGGCCGCCGGAAAAGCGGAACAGGCACAGGTGCCCTTCACCATCGAACGGAATATTTGGCAGGCGCGGTGGGTACTGGTAGTCCGGGCCTACGCGGTAGAAGCTACCCTCAAGGTCGGTGGGCAGTTGGCCTTCCACTTCGCAGTCGCGCAGGTCCACTTCCTGCCGCACGGGCCGGCCGAAGCCCTGGAACATGGGGTGGTTGCCAAAGTGCGGTGCATTGCTCATCGCGTCCAACTCCTCGTATCGGCTACTGCTGCGGCATAGCCTTTCAAACCTCGCCAGAATACGTAGACAGCCGCCGGCGCCAGCACGAACTGCAGCATGGCAATGGAGTAGCGCAACTTCATCTCATCGTGGAACACGTAGTCCGTGATGAGCGCGATGACGGTCGGTGACAGGCCAAAGCCAATCATGGTGAACAAGAACAGGTACAACGCGGTGACCTGCCCGCGCATGGCGTTGGGCAGAATGACCTGCAAAGCCGCGTTCTGCGGACCGGCACCGATGAGCGTGAGCACGGCGCTGGCGCTGCTGCAAGCCAATGCGAGTTGGGGCGAAGGCATCAGCGCGTAAACCATGGCGAAGGGTGCGTGCAAGAGCGCGGCAAGCACCACCACGCGCATATTCGCGTCGTCGCGGCCGGCCTTGGCCCAGCGTTCTGCCAGCCAGCCACCAAAGGCCAGCGCAAATGGCGCTACGAGCAACATGACCAAGCCGGAATAGAAGCCGTACTGCACCGGGCCCCAGCCATAAGTGCGCTGGTAGAACGGGGCTGCCCAAGCCACTGCGCCCATCGCCACGCAGTTAATGGCGAGGCCGAGGAACATCGGTCCGAAAGCGGCGCGTCGCGTCCACAGGAAGTTCACCACTTCGCGCAACGGGGGCGCTGCCTTAGCGACGGCGCCGGCGGCGACGCCGCGACGCACGGGCTCCTTCATGGCCGTCAGGGCGAGCACGCCAAGGACCAGATCGGGTAGCGCCAACAGGATAAAGACGAACTGCCACGGCTTCATGACGCCCAGCAGTGGCACGTCCACTACCGGTGCCGAGGACAGGGCCGCGATGAGCGCCGCGCCCAGTAAGGTGGCTAGCGCGCTGCCCGTGGTGAAGCCGAAGTTCATGAAGGCGATGGCCTTCGGTAGCTTGGCGGGCGGGAAGTTGTCCGCCAGCAGCGAATAGCACGCGGGGCCATGGCCGGCGCCACCGAGGCCAGCAGCCATGCGCGCAAGGAACAACCCGCCGAAGGTAGTGACCAGGCCGGTGACAAAACTGCCGCAGCCCACCAGCAACATGCCGACGCCGATGATGAGTCGGCGGCTGGTGGTATCCACCAGGCGCGACACCGGCAGGCTGGCGAAGGCGGTAAAGGCGGAAGCCGCGAAGCCCACGACCAAGCTCACTTGCGTGTCGGTCAGTTGCAGATCCAGCTTGATGGACTGCATGAGCAGGCCAATCATGGCCGCGTTTCCGAAGAGCGTCATCACAGTCAGGCCGATGATGCCAACCGAAAACCACGCTTGGAACGGACTGGGCCAGGGGAGTGAGCCCGTGTTGGCCGTTTCGGTAGCGGCGGTCTGGGCGGTTGGCGGTGTCTGCATGGTCGGGTTCCCCTCGCGGCCACACTGCAGGTGGCTATTGCCTGATGGTAGCCGCTAGCACTGCGGCGGGGACTTCCCTGCAGGTCGAGTTTTGGTTCGCGGGTGGCTACGGCAGCGGACCTTGCCCCGGTGACGGCCGGCGGACGGGTGGCGGACGGCCTGCCAATCGGGAAGGGGGCTGGTGCGAAATTGATTATGGAGTATCATCATTATTCGATGAAACGGAATGGCTCAGCGGTTCCACTGTGCAGTTCCTTGCCCGTTCCCCGTCTCGTGAGGCCGCATGTCTGCAGAACGCTCTCCTGCCCGCAAGCCTGCGGCCGGTGTACCGGCGCCTGCTGAACTCGGCCTGCTGGGGGATGACCTTGGCTACTTGTTGCGTCGCGCGCAGCTAGCGGTCTTCGCGGATTTCGGCGAAACGCTGGCGGAGTTGCAATTGCGCCCAGGTCAGTTCGCTGTCCTGACGGCCATCGACCACAACCCGGGTGTTACCCAGTCCGATGTTTGCCAGTTGCTTGGCATCCAGCGCCCGAACTTCGTGGCCGTCATCGACGATCTTGAAGCCCGTGGCCTTGCCAAGCGCACCTCTTCGGCCGCCGACCGCCGCTCGAATTCGCTGCTGCTCACTGCCGCCGGCAAGCGCTTGCTGCAGCGAGCGCTGGATCTGCAGCGTGAACATGAAAGCCGTTTGGCCCGACGTTTGGGGCCGGGCGGACGCCAAACCCTGCTGGAACTGCTTTCCCGCATAGCGAACACCGAATGACCATTTTCAATTCCGGAGTCTCCCGATGAGCAAGCCTCTTGCCAGTGTCGAGTTCGTGGACGGCATAGCCGTCATCACCATCGACAACCCGCCAGTCAACAACATCAGCATTGCCCTCCGTGGCGATCTGCACACCGTGTTCGACCAGATTGCCGCCACCGCCGGAGTGCGTGGTGCCCTCGTGGTCTGTGCCGGTAACACCTTCGTGTCAGGTGCGGACATCAGCGAATTCTCCGGCCCGCCGCAGGAAGAGGCCTATCGCGAACTGTTCTTCCGCTTCGAGAACATCGGCATGCCCATTGCGGCTGCCATGCATGGCACCGTGTTCGGCGGCGGCGTGGAAATCTCGCTGGCCTGCCACTACCGTCTCGCCGCTCCGGGCACGCGCTTCGGCTTGCCGGAAGTCACGCTGGGTATCTTCCCGGGCGCCGG
Organism: Janthinobacterium lividum; assembly: GCA_943327025.2. Lineage (GTDB taxonomy): Bacteria > Pseudomonadota > Gammaproteobacteria > Steroidobacterales > Steroidobacteraceae > CAIOHZ01. The sequence continues at coordinate 3,031 of CALPVO020000137.1, read as the reverse complement.
CGGCACGCAGCGCATGCCGCGCCTCATCGGTATCGACAAGGCCCTCGAGATGATCGTCTCGGCCAAGCCCGTTGATGTCGCCGCGGCCGTCGAGCTCGGCTTCGTCGACGCGGTCATCACCGGCGACCTGCGCACGGGCGCACTCGCTTGGCTGAACGAGGCCATTGCCGCCGGCAAGGGCGTGCGCCGCACCAGCGACCTCACCGTTGCCCCAGTGGACGAAGCCGTGCTGGAAAAGCACCGCGCCACCGCCCGCAAGCTCTACCCGAACCGCGCTGCGGCGCTCGCTGCCATCGACGTGGTGGCGGCTTCAGCGCGCCTGCCGCTGGCCGAAGGCTTGGTTTTCGAGACCGAGCAAGTGAACCTCCGCAAGGAATCGGTGGAATCGCGTGCGCTGGTGCATGTGTTCTTCGCCGAACGCGAAACCCGCAAGATTCCCGGCCTGCCCGCCGATGTGAAGTCGCAGAAGGTGTTGCAGGGCGGCATCGTCGGGTCCGGCACCATGGGTGGCGGCATCGCCATGTGCTTTGCCAACGCCGGCTTGCCGGTCACTATCGTCGACATCAGCGCTGAAGCGTTGCAGCGTGGCCTTGGCGTGGTGGATGCCAACTACGAATCGATGGTGAAGCGCGGCCGCCTGACTGCCGAAGACAAGGCAAAGCGCATGGCGCTCATCACGGGCAGCCTCGACTACGCGGACCTCGGCAATGCCTACGTCATCATCGAAGCTGCCGTGGAGCGTATGGACCTGAAGAAGGCCGTGTTCGCGAAGCTCGACGCGGTGGCCAAGCCGGGCGCTGTGTTGGCCACCAATACCTCGACGCTCGACATCGACGAACTGGCCACCGCTGTATCGCGTCCGCAGGACGTCATCGGCATGCACTTCTTCTCGCCGGCGAATGTCATGCCGCTGCTCGAAGTCATCCGCACCAAGTCCACGAGTGCGGAGTGCATCCGTACCGCCATGGACTTGGCCAAGCCGCTGCGCAAGACGCCGGTGTTGGCGCGCGTGTGTTACGGCTTCATCGGCAACCGCATGATGGAAGGCTACGCCCGCGAAGCGCAGCGCATGGTGCTGGAAGGCGCCACGCCCCGTCAGGTGGACTCGGCGCTAGAGAAGTGGGGCATGGCCATGGGCATCCTCGCGGTGTTCGACATGGCGGGCGTCGACGTGGGCGTGAATGTCCACAAGTCGAACGCCGATCAATACCCGCCCGACCCGAGCTACTACCAGGCGGATATTGCCCTTTACGACGCTGGCCGCCTCGGCCAGAAGAACGGCAAGGGCTATTACCGCTACGAGAAGGGCGACCGTACCCGCTACGACGACCCGGTGGCGCTGGAGCTTATTCGTGCCAAGGCGGCTGCCGTTGGCGTGGCGCCGCGCGAGCACACCGAAGAAGAGGTGCTGGAGCGCTGCTTGTATCCGCTCATCAACGAAGCGTTCCGCATTCTCGAGGAAGGCGTCGCGGTGCGCGCCAGCGACGTCGATGTGGTGTGGGCCGCCGGCTACGGCTTCCCGCGCTATCGCGGCGGCCCGTTGTTCTACGCCGACACCATTGGTCTCAAGACCGTGTACGAAGGCATGTTGAAGTATCGGGACCTGTTCGGCCCCATGCACTGGCAGCCCGCTGCCCTGCTGGAAAAGCTGGTGAAGGAAGGCAAGACCTTGGCTCAGTGGGAAGGAGAGCGCGCATGAAGACCGATGACCTCATTGCTATCGACGTACACACGCATGCTGAGGTGTCCTGCCGTCAGCCCACGGACGACGTATGGCAGGAATACGAAGACGCTGCCAGCAAGTACTTCAAAGCCGGCAAGCGCCCCACCATTCCCGAGACGATCGCTTACTACCGTGAGCGCAAGATCGGCCTCGTCATGTTCACGGTGGACTCGGAACACGAGATTGGTAGCCGGCGCATTCCTAACGAAGAAATTCTGGAAGCGGCCCACGCGAACAGCGACATGATGGTGGCCTTCGCCAGTATCGACCCGCACAAGGGCCGGTTCGGTGCCCGCGAAGCGCGTCGGCTCATTGCGGATGGCGTGCGTGGCTTCAAGTTCCACCCGACCTGCCAGGGCTTCTTCCCGAACGACCGCATGGCTTACAAGCTGTACGAAGTGATTGCCGAGCATAAGCTGCCGGCCATCTTCCACAGCGGACACTCGGGCATTGGCACTGGCATGCGCGGCGGTGGCGGCATGCGCCTGAAGTACTCGAACCCCATCCATGTCGACGACGTGGCCGTGGACTTCCCGGACATGAAGATCATCATTGCCCACCCCTCCTGGCCATGGCAGGACGAGGCGTTATCGGTGTGCTTGCACAAGCAGAACGTCTACATCGACCTTTCCGGCTGGTCGCCGAAGTACTTCCCGCCGCAGTTGGTGCAGTACGCCAACACGCAGCTGAAGAAGAAGATCCTGTTCGGCTCGGACTTCCCGCTCATCCCGCCCGACCGTTGGGTCAAGGACTTCAAGGAAGCGAACTTCAAGCCTGAAGTTCATGACCTCATCCTCAAGCACAACGCTATCGAAGCACTGGGCCTCGCCGGCTGAGCCGGCGGTCCTTTTGGAGGCAACGACCATGGTGATGGAAGGCGAACTGCTCTGGACCCCGTCGCCAGCGCGCACGGCGGCCAGCAATCTCACGAAGTTCTCGCAGTGGCTGAAGGAGCATCGCGGGCTTGATTTCGCCGACTACCAGGCGATGTACGAGTGGTCCGTGGCGGACATCGACGCGCTTTGGGGCGCGCTGTGGGAGTACTTCAACCCGAAGGTGAGTACGCAGCCCACGGCCGTGCTCGGCAAGCGCACCATGCCGGGGGCCGAATGGTTCCCGGGCGCAGTGCTCAACTACGCCGAAAACGTCATGTCGAAGGCGGTTGCTGGCCAGACGGCGCTCATCCACTTCAACGAGCGTGATGCGGCGGTCGAGATGTCGTGGGACGAGCTGGGTTCACAGGTGCGTCGCCTCGCCACGGCATTGCGCAACCTGGGCGTGGAACCCGGTGACCGCGTGGTGGGCTGC
>CALPVO020000136.1 GCA_943327025.2 Janthinobacterium lividum | reverse complement strand
CATTAAAGGGCTGCCATGAACCGCCTCTCTGAACATAGCCTTTGAACCACCAACGGTTGCGTTCGGCCCCTTGAATCTGTACCCGGCAAGCGCCACTGTGTCTTGCTACCCGCTGAAGGAATTTCCATGACGACTTCTCCTGCTCCTACTGCCATTCGCGTTGCCCTGATGGGAGCCGCGGGTCTCGCTGGTGAGGCGGTGGTGCGCGCTCTCGAGGAACGCAAGTTTCCCGTGGCGGAATTGACACTGCTCGGTGGCGGCAAGGCGCTGGGTCGAACGCTCGAATTCCACGGCGAAGAGGTCGGCGTTGCCGAACTCAAGGGTTTCGACTTCAGCAGCGTGGACCTGGTCATTAGCCTGGCGAGTGCCAAAGTGTCAGCCGAATGGTTGCCACAAGCCCGGGAAGCGGGCTGTGCGGTCATCGATGCCAGCCCCGCTTCTCGTGGTTTGGCCGGTGTGCCCCTGGTGGTGCCCGGCGTGAACGATGCCGCGTTGCTCATGGCGGACGGCCGCAGCCACCCTTGGGTGGCTGTCGGCAGCGCGTATGCGGCGCCGCTGGCGCAGGTGTTGGGGCGCTTGCTTACCCTTGGGGACCTGCAGTCGGTGGACACCACGGTGCTGGCGGCTGTTTCTGGCGCCGGTCGGGGAGCGGTGGAAGAACTGGCGTCGCAAACCGCACGCATGCTGAACGGTATGGATGCAGGTACGGCGCGGCTCTTGCCGCGGCGCATGGCCTTCAATGTTTTCCCGGAAGTGGAGCCCCTCGACGAGGACGGCATGGCGGCCCCGGAGCAACAATTGGCTGGCGAGCTGCAGGCGCTGCTCGGCCTGCCGGAGCTGGCGGTGCATGCCACTTGCGTTCGCGTGCCGGTGTTCTTTGGTCATAGCTGGGTGGTGCGTGCGCGTTTCGCGGCCCCGGTCTCCGCCTCGGCCGCGGCCGCCGCCCTCGCCGGGCTTGAAGGTTTGGTATTGCCGGAAGACCCGGTTACCGGATATCCGACACCCGTCACGGAGGCGGCGAACGACAATGGGCTATATCTAGGCCGCTTGCGCACCGACACTCAGGCGGTGGGTGCGCTCGATTTCTGGTTGGTGGCTGACAATGTTCGTGCCGGCGTGGCAGTGCCCTGCGTGCGAGTTGCGGAGGCTATGCTGGCTTATCGGTGGTAGGCTTACACATATGATGCTGCAAATACCGCGACGGCTATGGCTGGCGCTCGCGCTGTTCCCGGGTTCCGCTTTTGCGCTCGGGTTGGGCGAAGTCCGCCATGTGTCCGCCCTCAATCAGCCGCTTAGCGCGGAAATTCCCATCCTTTCGGCAGCGCCGGACGAACTCGCCTCGTTGCGCGCCAGCATTGCCTCGCGTGAGGAATTCGCCCGCCTTGGCCTCGATCGTCCCGGCTTCGCCTCCGCTCTGTCGGTGAAGGTCGGCAAGGGTGCGAACGGCGAACCCGTGCTCTGGCTACGCTCCAGCGAAGGCATCAGCGAACCTTTCGTCACGCTGGTGGTGGATGCAGGTTGGAACCGCGGCCGCTTGCTGCGGGAATACACGCTTCTGCTCGATCCCCCGGTTTATCGCGATACGGTAGCGAAGGCCGTTGCTGCTCCAGTCGCGTTGCCGGTGGCGAGTACCGAACCGACGGTGCGTGCTGCGGCCCCGGCCGCCGTGGCGTCTGCCCCCGCGAGCACGGGTTCAGCGACGGGTTCGTCGTCGGAACTCTCTCTCGGCAGTTCTTACCGGGTACGCACCAACGACTCGGCGCTGCGCATCGCACGCTTGCTCGGTGCTCGCGAACGCAGTCAGATTGACCAGACCGTCGTCGCTCTGTTCCAGCAAAACCCCGGTGCATTCGCTGGCAATATCAATCGCTTGCGAGCGGGCGCCACCGTGCGTTTGCCGAGCGCCGACGAAATAGCCGCCATTTCCCCGGCTGACGCCAGGCGCGAAGTCGTGGCCCAGTTCAACGTCGCTCGTGCTGAAGCGGCCGCGCGTGCGGCCGCGGCTGCCGGTACGTCCGCAGAGGAAACGGCAGCAGCCGCTCCCGCGGCGCCTGCCCAGCCGGTCGCCGCCGCTCCGGCGCGTTTGCGTTTGGTACCGCCGGGTGCCGCCTCTTCCCGGGCCACCGCTCCGGCCGCCACGGGTTCCGACCCGGCGGTGGTTGGGCGCTTGCAGCAACTGGAAACCGAACTGCAGGAAGCCCGCCGCTTGCTGCAGATGCAGAGCGACCAACTCGCCCGCATGCAACAGCAGGGGCAGGCGGGCGCCACGCCGGCAGTGCCAACCGTAGCGCCGCCAGTGGACGCCGCCATTGCGCCCAGCGAAGGCACTGACGCTGCGGTCGACGAAGCGACCCAGCCCGCCGCAACTCCGGCAGCGCCTGGGCCCGCCGTGGCTGCCAGCCCGGCGCCTGCGCCAGCCGAACAAGAGTCCTCGTTCCTCGATGCGGTCGGTGGGTTGTCCACTCTGCTGTTGGGCGGCGCCTTCCTGCTGCTGGCCGGCGGTTTGGGCTACGGCTATGTGCGTCGCCGCCGTGATGCCGACGGCGCGGACTTCGATGTCGCCGAGGCCACCACCGTACGCGACGACTTTTTCCAGCAGACGGGTACGCTGCCGGCCCCAGTGCGGCCTCCCGCGGCGCACATGGAGGTCCTGGAAAACCCCGTCACGCAGCATGCGCCGCCGGTGGTACGTCCACGTCCGCCCACGCGCAATGCCGAAGATACCCTCAGTGGTGAATCTGCCATCGACCTCGACAAGGCGGATGCCATTACCGAAGCGAACTGGCATGTGGCCTATGGTCTCTACGACCAGGCTGCCGATACGCTGCGCCTAGCGCTGCGCAACGAGCCTGGGCGTCGTGACCTCAAGGTGAAACTGCTCGAGGTCTACTTCGTCTGGGGTAAGTCCGAACTCTTCCTCGAGCTGGCCCGCAATCTGGGGCAGACGCGGGCTCAGGGTGGCCCGGGCGAGTGGGACAGCATTGCCATCATGGGGCGCCAAATAGCGCCACAAGACCCGCTGTTTGCCGGCGCCGCCACGAAGACTCCGGTCACGTCCGTCGACCTGAACCTCGAGGGCGGTCAGAACCGCGTCGATGTCGAGTTGTTCGATACGCCCTTGCCGAGCGCTGTCGATAGTGCCGACTTGGACGCGCTGGATTTCGATCTGGAAGGCGCTCTGGATTTCAGCGAAGGCCCACTCGAAGCCACGCAGAAGCAGTGGCGTGGCGACAGCCCCACGATTGAGCAACCGGCCCTCAGCCTGCCCGACGCCACTTTGCGTCAAAAGGTGGACATGGCCATTATCGCGGCTGCGCCAACGTCAGCGGCCGCCAATGGCGGGCTCGATGCCACCGCCGAGATGTCGATGGACGACCTGAACCTCGATCTGCACTTGGACCTGGACGCAGCAGATCAAGGCGATGAGGGGCTGGGTCTGCCGGAGCTCTCCCCGCTGGAAGTGACTGCGCACCCTGGCGACATCACCAGCACGCATACCCTGAAACGTCCGCTGGACCCTTCGCCGACCATCAACAACACGCTGACCGAAGAAATTGCTTTCGGGGAACTGCCCATCGAAGGAATTGAGCCGGTCACCCTGAGTGAGGTCGGCACGAAGCTCGACTTGGCCCGTGCTTACATGGACATGGGCGACCCGGAAGGTGCTCGCAATATCCTCGCCGAAGTAGTGGCGGAAGGCAGCCCCGGCCAGCAGCTTGAAGCGAAGCGGCTGTTGGGCTCGTTGCCGGGCTAGTTCTTGCGGTACGCGGCGGGAGTTGAGTACGACGGCGGCGCTTATTCCGGCTGGCAAGTGCTGGACGGCGTGCCCAGCGTGCAGGTGCAAGTGGAACGGGCCTTGTCGCAGGTAGCGGCAGAACCCATCAAAGTGGTCTGTGCCGGCCGCACCGATGCCGGCGTCCATGCGCTGTGCCAAGTCATCCACTTCGATACCGCGGCAGTCCGCCCCGGACGCGGTTGGGTGCTGGGCGCCAACACGTATCTCCCCACGGATATCTCCCTGCTTTGGGCGCGCGCCGTGCCTGAAGATTTTCACGCGCGTTTTTCCGCCACCGCACGCCGCTATCGCTATGTGCTGTTCGACCGGCGTACCCGCTCTGGCCTGTGGGCCAAGCGCAGTAGCTGGAGTGCCCATCCGCTGGACGCCGCCGCCATGCATGCCGCGGCGCAGTGCTTGGTGGGACGGCATGACTTCACCAGCTTCCGTGCCTCCGAATGCCAAGCCAGCAGTCCGGTGCGTTTGGTGGAATCGCTGACAGTCACCCGCGAAGGCGCGTTGGTGGTGCTGGAAGTTCAGGCCAATGCGTTCCTGCACCACATGGTGCGCAACATCGTGGGTACGCTGTTGCCCGTCGGCCGTGGCGAACGGCCAGGCAGTTGGGTGGCAGAAGTGTTGGCCGCGCGCGACCGTCGCGTAGCGGGGATCACCGCGCCGCCGCACGGGCTGTTTTTTGCAGGCGTGCGTTACCCGGCGGCGCTGGATGTACCACCTACGCGCGAATGGACCGAAAGCGCCGTTCCGGCACTCGATGATGACGGCGCTGCCGGTCCGGCGGCGCCATCCGTTATCATGTCTTCTGCAGTTCCCCCCGGAGGGTAGGGCGCCATGTCCTGGTTCGAAAAAATCATGCCTTCCCGCATCAAGACGGAGCGCGAAGGCCGCACCCGTTCCGTGCCGGAAGGCTTGTGGATCAAGTGCGAGGCTTGCGACGCGGTGCTTTATCGCCCGGAACTGGAGCGCAACCTCAGCGTTTGCCCGAAGTGCAGTCACCACATGCGCATCAACGCGCGGGACCGCCTGAAGCGCTTTCTCGATGTTGGCAGTGCCAGCGAATTGGCCGCCAGCGTTACCCCTGAGGATCCACTGAAGTTCCGCGATCAGAAGAAATACAAAGACCGCTTGCTCGCGACGCAGAAGAGCGTGGGCGAGACGGACGCACTCATTGTCATGGCCGGTACCTTGCAGGGCCTTGAAGTGGTCGCGGCAGCGTTCGAATTCCGCTTCATGGGGGGTTCGATGGGTTCCGTGGTGGGCGAGCGTTTCGTGCGCGCGGTGAACCATTGCGTCGAATTCGATATGCCTTTTGTCTGCTTCTCTGCCAGTGGCGGCGCGCGCATGCATGAAGGCCTGCTGTCGCTGATGCAAATGGCCAAAACCAGTGCGGCGCTCGGCCGCATGGCGCGGGCGAACCTGCCGTTCATCTCCGTGCTCACCAACCCGACCACGGGTGGTGTGTCGGCAAGCCTTGCCATGCTGGGCGATGTGAACATCGGTGAGCCTCGTGCGCTTATCGGCTTTGCCGGCCCGCGCGTCATCGAGCAGACCGTTCGCGAAACGTTGCCGGAGGGCTTCCAGCGCAGCGAGTTCCTGCTCGAAAAAGGCGCCATCGACATGATTGTCGACCGCCGCGATCAGCGGGAGCGCATTGGCTTGCTGCTACGCATGCTGATGCGTCAGCCAGCGCTGCCCACCGAAACCGCGGCCTGAAGATGTCGCGTCCGGAGACGGTGGAAGGCTGGTTGGCCCTCCACCAAAAGGTCCATCCACTCGCGATGGATTTCACTCTCGAGCGTTTGCGCTGCGTGTTGCAGCGTTTGGGTCTGGCTACGGCGCCTTGCCCGGTGTTTACCGTCGGTGGTACCAACGGTAAGGGTTCGGTCACGGCGATGGCGGAAGCCATCCTTCGTGCCCATGGCAAGCGGACCGGCCTGTTCACTTCGCCGCACCTGCTGCACTACCATGAGCGCATCCGTATCGATGGCGCCATGGTCACTGACGACGACTTGCTGGCGGCCTTCAATGCGGTTTGGAGTGCCTGTGAGCAAGCCCCTGCCGTCACGCTTACCTATTTCGAACATTCGTTGGCCGCCGCCGTGTGGCTGTTTCACCGTGCCGGGCTCGATGCTTGGGTGCTCGAGGTGGGGCTCGGTGGCCGCCTGGATTCGGTGAACTTGTTCGACGCGGATGCAGCAGCGGTCGTGTCCATCGGCCTCGACCATGTGGCGGTGCTCGGCAACGACATCGATGGTATCGCTCGCGAGAAGGCGGGCATCTTTCGCGCTGGCCGCCCCGCCATCTGCGGTGCTGGGGTGCCGGTTTCATTGTATGACTGTGCCCGGGCTTGCAACGCGGGTTTGCTGCGGGCGGGCATAGAGTTCACCGCGGTAACCGCCGCTGGCGGTTGGAATTTCTGCATGGGCTCTATCACTTGGGCGGCTTTGCCCTTGCCGGCGTTGGCAGGCCCGCACCAGGTCGGTAACGCGGCGGTCGCGCTCGCCTT
>CALPVO020000135.1 GCA_943327025.2 Janthinobacterium lividum | reverse complement strand
GCGCCATGTAGCGTTGATAGACGATGTGTACACCACGGGCAGCACGGCGGCGGCGTGCGCAGCGGTGCTGCGAGCAGCGGGGGCACGTCGCGTGGACTTCTGGGCGGTGGCCCGTGCCTGAGTTGCCTGCAGAACTTGGGGTGCGTGAAGCCCTGCAAGGCCTTGCCGAGTCTGAAGCGTGGTTGGGCGGTTCGCCCTCAGCCGGCCTGGCGAAAGCTGCGCGGTGCCACTCCCATCAAGCGCGTGAAGAAGCGCGTGAAGTAGGCGGGGTCGGCGAAGCCCAGAGAATAGGCCACCTCGCTGATGGCCGTGGTGGTGTAGCGGAGCTGCCGTGCCGCTTCCACCACCAAACGCTGTTGCACAAGGCTGACGGGAGCCTGTCCGCCTACGGCCAGACAAGCACGGCGCAAGCGCACTACCGAGCAGCCCAGCGCTTGTCCGTAGCGAGCGAGGCTCCAGTGCTCGCGGTAGTGCAGGTCCACCAGTGCCCGGAACTGCGCCACCAGCACACGTTCGCGGTCAGCGGCCTCGGTACCGGCGGCCTGCTGCACATGGCGCACCAGCCGCTGCAGGTTGGCAAGGAATGTGGCCAGCAGGCCCCGCAAGGCAAGATCGCGTCCGGGTGCAGCCCGCAGGAACTCCTGCAACAGCAGTTGCGCTATACGCAAGGTGTCGGTGGCGCGCAATTCCTTCGCATCAAGCCGGTGCATGCCGCTGTGGTCGAACAAGGCGCGGAGGGCAGTTTCTTCAGCGGGAGTGCCAGCGGGCAGGGCGCCGCTGAACGACACCACGAAGCCGTCCGTACCGGCGGCGAAGCGGAACGCATGGACGCAACCGGCGGGAAGTACCAGCAAGGCGGGTCCGCGCAGCGTTTGCTCCACGCCGTCGATGCTCGCCGCCACGCTGCCGCGATGCACCAGCAGCAGCTGTCGCAAGGCGTGGTGCCGGTGGGGCTGAATGGTCCAACCCCGAGGCTCGCTGCGTGCGGCGATGGTTTCGATGTGCACCGCCTGAGCGTCGGGGGTACGCAGCGGCTCGCCATAAAGAAAGAAGGCGGGAATGCGGGCGTCGGTTTGGCGTTTGGTCAACATGGTCGAAAAGTACAAGTATTGGTGCCCCGCGTCCATGTCGCACGAACTTTGCGGCCCTACGCTGTCAGTCCCTTGTTCAGTAGCAGCTCCCGCATGCAGCGTACCCAGGTGGTCATCATCGGCGGCGGCCCTTCCGGGCTGTTGTTGTCGCAGTTGCTGCACCGGCAGGGCGTTGTCTCGGTGGTGCTGGAACAGCGCACTCGCGAATATGTGGGCGCGCGCATTCGCGCAGGCTTGTTGGAGCCGGGTGCTGTCGCCCTGCTGCATGAAGCAGGCGTTGGCGAACGCTTGCAGCGTGAAGGGCTGGTGCACGGCGGCTTCGAGATGGCCTTTGCTGGCCGTTCGCACCGTATCGACTTGCAGGGGCTGGCTGGGGAGTCGGTTACCGTCTACGGGCAAACGGAAGTGCAGCGCGACCTTTGCGCTGCCCGCGATGCCGAAGGTGGCGACGTGCGTTATGAGGCCACCGACGTGGCGCTACACGACATTGCTACCAGCGCACCGTATGTCACGTTCATTCATGGCGGCAGAGCGCAGCGTATGGACTGCGATTTCATTGCCGGCTGCGACGGCTACCACGGGGTTTCGCGCCAGACCATGCCCGCCGAAGTATTGCGTACCTTCGAGCGTGTGTATCCGTTCGGTTGGTTAGGGGTTTTGGCCGATGTGCCACCCCTGGCGCACGAGTTGGTCTACGCCAACCACGAGCGTGGTTTTGCCCTGTGCAGCATGCGTTCCGCCACGCGTAGCCGTTATTACGTGCAGTGCCCACTCACGGACAAAGTGGAGCAGTGGTCGGACGACCGCTTTTGGGATGAGTTGGCGCTACGCCTACCGCCGCAGCATGCGGCGCACCTGACTCGCGGGCCCGCCATCGAAAAGAGCATTGCGCCGCTGCGCAGCTTCGTGGCGGAGCCCATGCGCCATGGGCGCTTGTTCCTGGTGGGCGACGCCGCCCATATAGTGCCGCCCACTGGCGCCAAGGGGCTGAACTTGGCCGCATCGGATGTGCGTTACCTGGTGGAAGGCCTGGTTGAACACTATCGGCAGGGTAACGCGAGCGGCATTGATGCCTACTCGCAGCGCGCACTCGCGCGCGTCTGGCGTGCCACGCGGTTCTCGTGGTGGTTCACTTCGTTGATGCACAAGTTCGATAACGACCCGTTCGCCCACCGTCTGCAAGTGACGGAGCTCGACGGCTTGACGCGCTCCAAGGCCGCTTCGCAGGTGGTGGCGGAACTTTATGTCGGGCTGTAGGCCGCACTCTAAAGCGACTGGATAGTTGAGTGCCTATGCCGGCCCGCAAGCGCTACCCGGTAAACGTGTAGTGCAACAACAGGCCGGCGAAGATGAACCCACCGGTCCAGGCGTTGTTCAAGAAGGCGGCGAAGCAGGCGTCCCGTTCGCGGTGCCGTATTTTCCATTGCTGGTGAATGAAAGTGATGCCAGCCGCCACGAGGCCGCCGTACCACCAAGCACTGGCCAGCCCCGCTTCGTGGCCACCCAACGCCAGCGCTACCAACGTTAGCGCTTGCATGAAGCCGACAATGAGCTTGTCTGCGTCGCCAAACAGAATGGCGGTGCTTTTCACGCCAATCTTCAAGTCGTCTTCGCGGTCTACCATGCCGTAGAGCGTGTCGTAGGCCGCGGCCCACAGCAGACCACCACAGAACAGCAGCCATGCCAGCTTGGGCACGCCGCCGGTCTGTGCGGCAAAAGCCATGGGAATTCCCCAACTGAACGCTGCTCCCATCCAGAACTGTGGCAATGAGATGTAGCGCTTCAGGAATGGATACACCACCGCGAGCACCGCGCCGCCTACCGAATAGAGTTGCACCAATGGGTTCAGGCGCAGCACTAGCGCTAGTGCTACCAGCGCGAGACCCGCGAACACGAACAAGGCCTCGGTGCCGCTGATGCGACCCGCGGCCAGCGGCCGGTCTTTGGTACGTTGGACGTGGCCGTCGAAGCCGCGGTCCGCGTAATCGTTGATGGCGCACCCGGCGCTGCGCATGAGCCACGTGCCCGCCACGAACACACAGAACACTTCCGGGTTCGGGTGTCCGTGCCCTGCAATCCACAGGGCCCACAGCACCGGCCACAGCAGCAGCCAGAAGCCGATAGGCCGGTGACCGCGGACCAGATACCAGTATTGAAGAAGGGTTTGCGTCATACCTTGCCGTAGCGTTCGCCGCGGCCTATCCAGCGCCGCAGCAATGCCGGTATGTTAGCCCGGTGGTGCTCCAGCATCACCTCGGCGGCTGCCTGTACGCGCGGCAAGAGGTCGGCGTCGCGTTGCAGGTCGGCCACGCGCAGCGCCATCAGGCCGGTCTGGCGCGTGCCCAATAGCTCACCAGGCCCACGGAGTTCCAGGTCGCGGCGCGAAACCTCGAAGCCGTCGTTGGTGTCGCGCAGTACGCCCAGCCGTTCGCGCGCGAGCATGGAGAGCGGCGCACGGAACAACAGCACGCAACTGCTTTCGGCAGAGCCCCGCCCCACGCGGCCACGTAGCTGGTGTAGTTGCGCCAGCCCCATGCGCTCGGCGTTCTCGATGACCATGACACTGGCGTTTGGCACGTCCACGCCTACCTCGATGACCGTGGTGGCGACCAGCACATCGATCTTGCCCTGCTTGAAGGCCGCCATGACGGCTTCTTTCTTCGCCGAAGGCAGGCGGCCATGCACCAGTCCCACCTTCAGTTCGGGCAGCGCTTCCGTCAGCTGTGCCGCGGTAGCCTCGGCGGCTTGCGAGGGAAGCTCGTCACTTTCTTCGATGAGCGGGCACACCCAGTAGGCTTGGCGGCCTTCCCGACACACAGCACGAATGCGCGCGACGACAGCGTCGCGGCGGGTCTCGGGTAGCACCACGGTCTTGATGGGCGTGCGGCCCGGGGGAAGTTCATCGATGATGGACACGTCGAGGTCCGCATAGGCAGTCATGGCCAACGTGCGCGGAATGGGCGTTGCCGTCATGATGAGTTGATGCGGGAAGCGCCCTTCACAAGCGCCTTTTTGGCGCAGCATCAGCCGCTGGTCTACGCCGAAGCGGTGTTGTTCGTCGATGATGACCAGCGCGAGGCGCGCGAACGACACGCCTTCCTGGAACAGCGCGTGCGTACCAACGATGACGGGGACTTCGCCATTGGCAATGGCCTCTACGGCTTTGGCGTGCGCCTTGGTGGTGAGCTTGCCGGCCAGAAACGCCACGGGAAGGCCCAAAGGCCGCAGCCAGCGTTCGAAGTTCGCGTGGTGCTGTTCCGCCAAGAGTTCGGTGGGTGCCATCAGCACCGCCTGCATGCCGGCTTCCACAGCGCGCAGCGCGGCGAGTGCCGCCACCACGGTTTTGCCGCTGCCGACGTCACCCTGAACCAGCCGCATCATCGGCGTGGGCTTGGCGAGGTCGGCACAGGTTTCGGCGAGCACGCGCTCTTGTGCGCCCGTCAGCGCAAAGGGCAGGCCTTTGCGAAATGCCTGAGCCAGCGGCCCTTCCGCGCCGCCGTTCAGCGGAAAGGCAGCGTCCTGCCGTACCTCGAGTCGCAGTTGCCGCAGGCTAATCTGGTGCGCCAGCAGTTCTTCGAAGGCCAGTCGGCGCTGGGCCGGGTGTTGGCCCAGCGTCAGTTCGTCGAGGTCCGCATCGGGTGGCGGACGGTGCACATAGGTGAGTGCTTCGGCCAGTGTCGGTAGGCCGAGGTCGCGCAGCAAGCCCGGTGGCAGCAAGTCGCGTACTTGTGAACGTTCCACTGCATCCAGCGCCTGCGCGGTCAGGTAGCGCAAGCGGCCTTGTTGCAGGCCTTCGGTGGAGGGGTAGACGGGCGTCAGCACGTCTTCTACTTTCTGCGCGTCCACCGCATCGGCGCGCTTGTATTCGGGGTGAACTATCTCCAGCCCCATGGGCCCGCGGCGCGTTTCGCCGAAGCAACGCAGTTTTACGCCGCGCTCCATCTGCGCCTCTTGGGCGGCCGTGAAATAGAAGAAGCGCAGCGTGAGAGTGCCGCTGCCGTCGCTCAGGCGTACGAGCAAGGTGCGACGTTTGCGGAAGGCCACTTCCGCCAACTGCACGGTGCCTTCCACCACGGCGCGGTCGCCCGGGGACAAGGAACCAATAGGGATGACGTGGGTACGGTCTTCATAGCGCAGTGGTAGCAGGAACAGCAGGTCCTGCAGCGTTTCCACGCCCCATTGCGCCAGCTTCGCCGACAGCGAAGGGCCTACCCCCCGCAGCGTGCTGACTTTTGCCAGTTCCGCGGAGCGCGGGTCAGCCAAGGTGCAGGATGGCGTCCACTTCCACGGCGGCACCGCGCGGCAGCGAGGCGACCCCGATGGTCACCCGCGCCGGGTACGGCTCGCGGAAGTAGCGGGCCATCACCTCGTTGACGGTGCCGAATTGACCGAGGTCGGTCAGAAAAATGGTGACACGAACGGCATCGTCCAGCGTGCCGCCGGCGGCTGCCGCGACGGCCTTCAGGTTCTCGAATACGCGCGTGGCCTCTGCCTCGATACCACCTTCCACGAGGGCCATGGTGGTCGGGTCCAGCGGAATTTGCCCTGACAGGTACACGGTGTCGCCAGCGCGGATGGCCTGCGAGTAGGGGCCAATGGCCTTGGGGGCGGCGTCGGAATGGATGGGCTGGCGCGACATGGGGTTTCCTCGGGTTTCCGTGCGCGAATGGTAACCCGACACGCTCCCGGGTTTCAGGTGCCTCGCAGGTCGTGAGGGGTGGACGTGGTGATGATTGGCGTTCCTGACGATTGACAGCCCCGGCGATTGACAAGCCATGCCCCCCGGACGAACCATCCGGGTACAGGCCGCTGCCAGCGGCCTTCCCTTGCAAGGTAACCCCATGACCACTCGCCGACATTTCCTCGCTGGTTCCGTTGCTGGTGCGATGTCGCTCGCGGTCAGTCGCGTGGCCGGTGCCGGCGTGAAGTCTTTCCTGACGCGCGGTGGACCGGCGCTATTGGTGATGGGTGGGACCATCTACACCGGCGCGGTGAACCGGCCGAAGGTGGAGGCGGTGCTGGTGCTCGGTGGGCGCGTGGCGTATGCGGGTTCGCTGGCGGGTGCCCGCAGCCAAGTGCAGTTACTGGAAAGCGCCGCCGGCAGTTCCTTTCGTACGCTCGACCTCGCTGGTGCTACGGCGTTTCCGGGCTTCGTGGATGCGCATGCGCATTTCGTCGGCATTGGCCTGCGCGAGTTAACGCTGAATCTCGAGGGCACTGCCTC
>CALPVO020000134.1 GCA_943327025.2 Janthinobacterium lividum | reverse complement strand
TTCGCGGATGACGCGGCCACGGCCCGTGCCTTGCTGCGCGACTTGATGGCGCGAGTGCCGGGTGAAACCGTAGCGCTGGACGTGCCTGAACCCAATGGCGAGGCCATGGCCATCGCGGCGGAACTGGGTTGGGCCAGCCCGTTCAGTTGCGCCAAGATGTTTCTGGGCGGAAGCCCGCCGGATACTACGGCGCGGGTATACGGTGTGACTTCCTTCGAGTTTGGCTGAAGGCGCTTTAAACTCGGTGCCGTAGGTGGGCTGCCGGTCCGCCGCCCTAAAGTGGAAACGCCCCTATGGAAATGTCCGACAAGACCGCCCGCCAGCTGTGGCTGGAAGTGAAGGCGAACCCGAACCGCGCTCGCTTTGGCTACGGCCGCAAGGCGGTGCTCGTGAACATCGACTTCCAGTGCGCTTACACGCGCGTGGACGAGTTCAAGACGGCCTACGAAACGGACCCGCGCCAGATTGAATACGTGAACGAACTGGCCAAGCGCTGCCGTGCGCTGGGCTGGCCGGTGGTGTGGACCCACGTGGCCTATGCCGACTCCGCCGAGGACGCCGGCGTGTGGGGCACGCGCACGAACACGCCCGATTCGCTGCAGAACATCAAGCATGGGTCGCGGCGCGCCGAGTTCGACGAGCGCTGCGACATCCACCACGGCCAGGACTTGGTGTACTGCAAGCGCATGCCGTCGCCGTTCTTCGAAACGCCGCTGCAGTCGCTGCTGGTGTGGCACCAGGTGGACACGGTCATCATCACCGGTGGTTCCACTTCGGGCTGCGTGCGCGCCGGCGCGGTGGATTCGCTGTCTCGCGGCTACCGCACCATCGTTCCCGAGCAGTGCGTGGCGGACAAGCATGAAAGCTACCACTTCGCGAACCTCACGGACCTGATGCTCAAGTACGCCGATGTGGTGGACGTGAACGAAACCCTGGGCTGGCTGGATGGCCGCGTGGCGGAGGGCGCATGAAGGCGGAGCCCGGCTGCTACGACTACTGGCCCTACATGGGCCGGCCGAAGATAACCTGGCCGGGCGGCAAGCGCTTGGCCTTCTGGGTGGCGCCGAACATCGAGTTCTATGAACTCGACCCGCCAAAGAACCCGCACCGCGCAGCCTGGCCGCATCCGTACCCGGCGGTGCCCGGCTATTCCATCCGCGACTACGGCAACCGTGTGGGCCACATGCGCCAGATGCGTCTGCTGGAAAAGTACGGTATTCGCGGGTCTATCTCGCTCAGCACGGCGCTATGCGCCCACCATCCGGAAATCATTGAACTCTGTGCAGTGCGGGACTGGGAGTTCTTTACTCACGGCATCTACAACACTCGCTACACCTACGGCATGAGCGAGGACCAAGAGCGCGAGATGATTCTCGACTCCATGGACACCATCGAACGTGCCGTGGGCAAGAAGCCGGCCGGCTACTTGGCGCCAGCGCTGTCGCATAGTGAGGTAACGCTAGACCTCTTCGCCGAACTTGGCGGCCTTTATACCTGCGATCTCTTTCACGACGACCAACCCACGCCGGTGCGCGTACGCAGCGGACAGAAGTTTGTTTCCGTCCCCTATTCGCTGGAGCTGAACGACACCATTGTTTATGTGGTGAACAAGATTGAGCCGCGGCGTTACGGGCAGATGATCAAGGACGCCTTCGACCGCTTGTATGCGGAAGGCGCGGAGTCCGGCACCGTGATGTGTATTCCGACGCACAACTACCAAGTCAGCTGTCCGCATCGCTTGAAGGCCTTTGAGGAAGCGTTGGAGTACATCACCGGCCACAGCGATGTGTGGGTGACCACCGGTCGGGAGATTGCCGAGCACTATGCCGCGAACCACTACGATGCGGCACTGGCCGATATTGCCGACCGAACCGTTGGGAGCCTTGCGCATGCTGGGGCCGAAGTGTCAGCCGGCCGAGTCGGCAGCTTCGGCGAAGGGGTCTGACCATGGCGCTGGAACGCAACCCCTTGGAATACCGGCGCCGCGCCTACGGCATGGACCACGACCGCTACGAATGGTCGATGCTCACGGACCGTCCGCGCGTCCAATGGCCGCACGGCAAGACGCTGGCGGTTTGGGTGAACGTCAGTCTCGAACACTTCCCGTTGAACCCTACTGGCAAGCCCGTGAAGTTGCCCGGTTCCATGACGATGCCTTACCCAGACCTGCGCCACTACACGCTGCGCGATTACGGCAACCGCGTGGGTATTTACCGCTTTCTGAAGGCCTTCAAGCATTTGGGCGTGCAGGCCAGCTTTGCCGTGAATGCCGAGCTGGCTGTCCGGTACCCGGCGCTGCTGGCGGCGCTGGCGGACCACGGCGGCGAAGTGCTGGGCCACAGCTGGAACATGGACACGCCGCACGCCGGCGGTCTTGCCGAAGCCGACGAAGCGGCGCTCATCGAACGTTCCCTCACCACCTTGCGCGCGGCGACGGGGCAGGCGGTTAAGGGTTGGCTGAGCCCTGGAAAACTGCAGTCGCCGCAAACCCCGGAACTTCTGCACGCTCATGGCGTCGAATACTTCGCCGACTGGGTGAACGATGAGCTGCCGTATCCATTCCAGACCTCCCGTGGTCCGCTGTGGGCTTTGCCACTCACGACGGAAATCGAGGACCGTTTCGTGGTCATGGATAACCAGCACTCCGAGGAATCCTGGTCGGAACAGGTGAAGGATGCCTGCGACCTGCTGCTGGCCGAGAGCCAGGAGCAGGGAGGGCGCTTGCTGGCTATCTCGTTACACCCTTGGGTGATGGGTCAGCCGCATCGAATGAAACACCTGGAAGCGGCGCTGGCCTATGTGCTGTCGCAGCCTGGTGTGTGGAACGCGCAGCCGGGCGAAATTCTCGAGGCGTTCGTAAGTGGGAGTAGCGAAAGATGAAATGCCCGACATGTGCCGACACGGTACTGGTGATGACCGAGCGGCAAGGGGTGGAAATTGATTACTGCCCGAATTGCCGCGGGGTATGGCTGGACCGTGGCGAACTCGACAAGCTGCTGGAGCGCGCTTCCGAGCAAGCGGTAAGCCAAGCACCGCCGCCAGCGCCGGCAGCTCCTGCCAGTGGTCCGCGGGTTGGCTATCCCAGTGACTACCGCGGGGAACATCGTGCTGGTTACCGGCACGATGAAGACCACCGCGAGCGCGGCTACAAGGATTACCGCCGGAAATCCTGGCTCAGCGATATCTTCGACTGAACCCGTCCCGGGGACAGCGCGTGCTGGCCGCCGGTCATTGACGCTGGCTTTTGCCGTTAGAGCCTGTTTGGGTACAGGCTCTTCCAGAATGCGCAGTGGTGAACTTCGCTGGCATTCACCAGCGCAGTTTTTCCGGGCTCCATCCACATGACCTTGGTGTGGTCGGTGTAGCGCGGCCATGCCGGCAAGCCGGCGGCAGAGGGTTGGCCGGTACGGGCGAAGTTCGCCACGAACTCCAGCATCTGGTTCGACAGCGCCTGTGACGGGGGAGCAAGGTCTGGCGCGACCATCTTGTGGGTGTTGTCGAAGTTCGGGAACCAGTAGTTCAGTTCTGCCGCATGCACTGCGCCCATCAGGAAGCCTGGGTCCGGCTTGGGAGTAATGCCCACGCCCAGCACGGGTGCATCGCGGTCGGCGAACTCCCACTGCCACAGGTCTGTGTAGCGCGCCATCGTCTCGCCGGTGTGCAGTTGCAGGCAGGTGCCTATGCCGATGCTCGGCATGAAGTCGGTCATGGCAGTACCTAACACGGCGGGCGCAGGCTCGGCGCCGCCTACCGGGTATTGCGCTGCCACTCGCTCCGGTATTTTCGCCGCTTGTTCTTCGGGCGTGCGCCCGTAAATGCCCTGCAACCATTGCGGATAGTTCGCATCGTCCAGCTTCTTGCCGGCCTGCAGGTCGTAGGCCACATACAGCCGCATCTCGTCGCGCGTGGCACCCATGAGCACGGGCACACGCAGGAAGTCCCCGCGGGCCATAGCCTCCGTGTTGTCCACCGGGTTCACCGCGCTGCCGCCGGAAGGCGCGAAGCTGACGATGCCGCTGCTGGCCAGTTCGGTTTGCTTTTTCAGCAGCACCTCTAACGGCACGGCACGCAGGCAGGCGAGGGCATTGGCTTCGTTGCTGCACCCCACAGCCGCCGCCACTTTCAGTCCCAGTTGCTCTGCCTGCTTCACCTTCTGGCGTGGATAGAGGCAGCCACCGCTCTGAATGATGGCCTTGTGGAATAGCCCCTTGGACAAATTCGCATTGGCCAGATGAATACAGACTGAGCCCGCACCGGCGGACTCGCCGCCGATGGTGACGTTGCCGGGGTCGCCACCGAAGGCGGCGATATTCTGCTGCACCCAGCGCAGTGCCGCGCGTTGGTCCGCAATGCCCCAAGCGCCACTGCCCTCTGGCGCCAGCGCGGGGTGTGCCAGGAAGCCAAGGGCGCCGAGGCGGTAGTTCACGGACACCACGACGAGGCCGGTGCGCGCTAGCGCATCCAGGCGGTAAAGGCTGGCGCTGCCACCTACCCAGGCACCGCCGTGGATGTAGACCAGCACTGGCGCTTTGCGCACGGTCAGTGCCGGCACGCTCACGTTCACCGTCAGGCAGTTTTCTTCGTTACTGGCTTCCGTTAGGTTGAAGCGCGCCACCTGCGCGCAGGGGTCGCGGAAGTTCGTGCCATCCAGCGTGCCTTGCCAATGCGGCGCCGGCTGCGGCAAGGTCCAGCGTTGGTCGCCGGCAGTGTTAGCAGCATAGGGAATGCCGCGGAACTCGCGAACATTGTCGCGTAAGGCACCGCGGATGGCGCCTTGCTCGGTTCGTACCACGAGCGGTCCGGGTGAAGTCTTGGCAGCTAGCGCATTCGGCGTGGCTGTGGCACCTAGCGTCAGCAAGGTGAGCGCTGCCAGAGAGCGGAGAAAGCCGCCGGAGTGAAGCGTGGTTGCGGCGCACCGCTGAGAGAATATCGGCATGGGACCACCGTTGGGGAAACCTGCCTGCATCCTGTGCGCGATGCGGGCAGGCGTCAACGGTGGTGATGGACTCAGGCGGCCTGGGCGACTCCGGCTAACCGGGCTACCCGTGCTAACTCGACGCTCTTGTTGTCGTTGCTCGCGTCGTCTGCAGCCACTGCCGGCGCCTGCCGGATCAGGTAGTCGAAGGCTGAAAGGGCAGCCTTCGACCCTTCACCCATAGCGATGATGATCTGCTTGTAGGGTGTGGTGGTGGCATCGCCGGCCGCGAAGATGCCGGGCACCGACGTCTGCCCACGCATGTCCACCTCGATTTCGCCGCGCGGCGAGAGCGCCACCGTACCCTTCAAGAAGCCAGTGTTCGGCAGCAGGCCGATTTGCACGAAGATACCTTCGAGTGTGATGCGCTGGTTCTCGCCGGTGTCGCGGTCGCGGTAGATGAGGCCGTTCACCTGCGTACCATCGCCTACCACTTCAGTGGTTTGGGCGTGCGTGATGATGCGAACATTCGGCAGGCTCCGCAGCTTGGTCTGCAACACCGCATCGGCGCGCAGTTGGCCGTCGAACTCCAGCAATGTCACTTCCTTCACGATACCGGCGAGGTCGATAGCCGCTTCTACGCCAGAGTTGCCACCACCCACCACGGCCACGCGCTTGCCTTTGAATAGCGGACCATCGCAGTGCGGGCAGTAGGCCACGCCGCGGCCGCGGTACTCCGCTTCGCCGGGCACGTTCATTTCGCGCCAGCGGGCGCCGGTGGCCAAGATGAGCGTCTTCGCCGAGAGCGTGGCGCCATTCTCTAGCTGCACGCGGGCCAAGCCGTCGGCACCAGCCGGTTCAATGCTTGCTGCGCGCTGTAGGTTCATTACGTCCACGGCGTAAGCGCCCACATGGTTTTCAAGCGCACGGGCCAACTTGGGTCCTTCGGTTTCGGGTACCGAGATGAGGTTCTCGATGCTCATGGTGTCCAGCACTTGGCCGCCGAAGCGCTCGGCGACCACGCCGGTGCGAATGCCTTTGCGTGCCGCATAGATGGCGGCCGCAGCGCCGGCGGGACCACCACCGACTATCAGCACGTCATACGGCGCACGCTCGTTCAATGTGGCGGCTTCACGGTCAGCGGCACCGGTGTCTACCTTGGCCAGAATTTCTTCCAACGTCATGCGGCCTTGGCCAAAGGGCTGGCCATTCAGCAGTACGGTGGGTACCGCCATCACCTTGCGCTCGGTCACTTCGGCCTGAAACAGCGCGCCGTCGATCATGGTGCTGCGCACGCGCGGGTTCAGCACCGCCATCAGGTTCAGAGCCTGCACTACATCCGGACAGTTGTGGCACGAAAGAGAAATGTAGGTTTCGAACTCGAGGTCGGTGTTTAGCGAGCGCACTTGTTCAAT
>CALPVO020000133.1 GCA_943327025.2 Janthinobacterium lividum | reverse complement strand
CGGCGCATGCTTTCGCTCCGTCTGCCGTGCGTATTCTCGCTACCGGCATTTCAAACGGTGGCGCCACGGTGCTGCGCGCGCTAGAGCGCGATTCTGAGCGTTGGATCGATGGCGCGGCAGTGTCGGAGCCCAACGTGATTGTTGCTGGCCGTACGGCAGGGCTGGTGGTGTCGAGTGAAGGGCGCGACTTGGCAGCGCCGGGCCGGAGCTTGTTTGATTACGGCACCGAGCATTTCTTGTGGCAGCCCGCAGCCTTGGCGCATGGTTTGCCGAGCGATGCGCCGTTCGCCACAGCCATGGCAGCGGCCGCACCGGTTTTGCAGCACTGGTGTGGGGCCGTTGCTGCCGCAGGGCTGCTGCCGCAAGCCACGCTACCCGAACAGGCAGCCTATGCCCGCGAGCAGTTACTCGCTGGTGGTGCGCGCAGCGAAGCGTTGGAATTGGGCGGCTTTAACGTGGGCGGTTTCATCTGGCCCAGCATGAGCTATGCCTACAGCATGGCTTATGCACGGCTGTTACCCGGAGAGGTGCCCTTTGGCGTGCGCTTTACGGCAACAGATGCGGCCGGGCAGCCGCGCGCCTTGCGAGGCGACGAGTTGGCACGGGCTTGGTGTGACGCGAGTGGTCTGGCGCCCACGCTGGGCATCAACGCTTTGGCACCCGGCGCTGATGGAAGCGGGGAAGTGAACGTGAATGGCGGCAGCGTGGAATTGGCGCTGCGGTTCCGGGCGCTGGCGACGGAAGGGCAGTTGCCAGCGACTGCTACAGCGACTAGTACTGCGAATGGCACCACTCACGTTGGCGATGTGGGTTTGCTGCGCGCGCGGGTGCAGGAAGGCCTGCAAGCAGCCACCATGACGGGCCGTCTGGACGACCGCCCGGTAGCGATAGTGCACGGCCGTGCCGATGCGCTCATTCAGGTGAACCACAGTTCGCGCGCTTATTACGCGCTGGCTCGTAGTCAAGGCGCCACGGGCCTGCGTTACTACGAAGTGCAGCACGCGCAGCATTTCGATGGCTATCTGGGTTTGCCCGGTATGGGCGAACGCTATGTGCCGCTGAATGCCTGGCTGGAGCGGGCCTTGACGCTGGTGGACGCGAAGCTTCAGCAGGGCGAGGCCTTGCCTGTCAGCCAAGTAGTGCGCAGCAGCCCGCGTGGTGCGGGCCTGCCAGCGCTAACGGAAGCGCATCTGGGCCGGCTCGCTGCGGACCCAGGAGCGGACGCTGTGCTGTTCGACAGCGTCCGGCTCACGGTACCGGAGTAGAGCTCAGCGACGCTCGAGTTCCGCCAGCAGCGCCTTCGCGCCATAGATTTTCCCGAGCGCTTCCTTCATCGCCGCGGTGTGCACCGACACGGTGCGGTTCATGACGGGGTCATAACCGAAGGCGCCTGCAATGCTGTGGATGTTGCCATCGAACGCCAAGCCAATGACTTCACCCTTGGCATTCAGCACGGGGCTACCGCTGTTACCGCCGATGATGTCGTTGGTACTGGAAAAATCGTAGGGCGTGTCGAGGTTCAGTTGCCCCTTGGCCTCTAGCCAGCGCTTTGGAAGCGCGAACGGCGCCTCGCCGGTGTGGCGATCGAAGGCGCGCGCGAAGCGGGTGAACGGCACGACCGGCTTGCCCTGCTCCTGCCAGCCCTGCACCGCACCGTAGGAAATGCGTAGCGTGAAGGTGGCATCGGGGTAGGTTCCAGTGCCCAGTACGGCGAAGCGTGCTTTGGCAATCTTCTCGGCCGCGGTAGCGCTGGGGCCTTCCACTTCGTCTTCATAACGCTTGCGTAGCGCACGGGCATCGCCGTCGATAGCGCGGGCCAGCATGATGAGCGGGTCCGTGGACGCAGCTACCGCAGCGCTACCGCCTTCGTAGAGCGCCTTGCGTGCGGCCGGGTCGGCCAGGGTCGTGGTGGCCAACACGCGCGCGGCGAGTGCGTCCGGCGATTCGCGGCCCAAGACTTGCTGAATGAGCGGGTGATCCGGGCCGAGCAGCTCGCGAGCGCGCTCCAGACCAAACACCAAACGCAGACGCTCTAGGTCCATGGGAATGGGCGAGGCAGCACCGACAGCCGCTGCTACTGCCGGCAGGCGCGTATCGGTGTATTCGCGCAGGCGCTGGTCGTTGGGCTTCTCGCGTTCCGCGGTGGCGCGCACCAAGCGGCGCGCATGGCCAAACAGCTGGCTACCACCGAAGGCGGCGCCACCTTCGAGGTGGCTGTAGTCCAAGTAGAGATTGCGATAAGCCGCATTGGCTGCCGCATTCGCGGCCCACGGGTCGCCGAGCTCTGCAGCCAGCACGGAATTGGCCGCCACAGCAGCGCGCAGCTTGGCTTCGTCCGCCTGTTTGGCGGCCATGAAGCGACCATCGAGCAGGGCATCGTTCTGCTTGCGACGCACCTTGATGCCGTTCTCCAAAGACAGCAGCGGCTCTTCGGTGATGCGCGCTTGTTCGCCACCAAGCTTCGAGAACTGGATATAGCGGCCACGCAGTTCCTGATTGCGGAACAGAGCGACTGGCAGGGTCACTTCGCGCAGGAATTCAAGGTCCGATACGGTGAGTAGGCGCTGCGTACTGCCGGGGTGGCCCACGACGAATACTGGGTCGCCTTCGGCAGCACCCTTGAAGTTGATACGCAGGGCATTCGGCGTCTTCGCCGGTACGCCGTTTTCGTAGACGCGCAGCAAGGACATGTCGAGGCACCAGCGTGGGAACTGGAAGTTGTCCACGTCGCCGCCGTACTGGGCGGCAGCAATCTCTGGCGCGAAGGCCAAGCGCACGTCGGTGTAGCGTTGGTATTGGTACAGCCAGTACTGCCCGCCTTGGTAAAGGCGCACGGTCTCGCACTTGCGCGGGCCCGTCTTCGGGTTTGCCGCAGCCGCGGCTTCACAAGCACCTTCCAGTTGCGTCAGCGCCTTCTTGCGGGCGTTGTTGGTTTCTGCGGCCGGAACGCCGCTAACCGCGGCCTGTATTTGCGCCGTCACGTTCTCCATGGCCACCAAGACGGACAGCGTGGTGCCGGCGCACTTCAGTTCTTCCTCGCGACGCTGCGAAACAAACCCGTTGGCATAGAGGTCGGTGGTGGGCGTGGAGTGCTGGGTCAGGCAACTTTCTATGCAATGGTGGTTGGTCAGCACTAATCCTTCGCTCGAGACGAGCGAAGCGCTGCAGCCACCATCGATACGCACGGCGCCCAAGCGCACCCGTTGCAGCCACGCATCGTCGAGGTCGACGCCGTAGCTCGCCTTCACTTGAGCCCGCGGCGGATTGTCGAAGGTCCACATGCCTTCGTCGGCCTGCGCGGGCTGAACGGTGGCGACAGTGAACAAGCCGGCGGCTGCGATGGTCAGGAATGGATGCTTCATGGAAATCCTGTCTGGTGGTCGTAAAGGTGCCCGACGGGCACCTGTGTGGCTGAGAATGCTATCTTTCTAACGCCTTGGTTACCACTGGGGGGGCACTTGACGGCTGAACTGCACAATCCGGAAACCAGTCTTTCCGTTGCCTTGGAGGGCGCCATCGCGGCGCTTCCGCCGGAAGGCCAGACCTCGTTGCGGCAGTTGCTGGCGCAGATCGGCGAACAGGGGCTGCTGCTGTTCACGGTGGTGCTGTGCATTCCTTTCCTGTTTCCGGTGGGTCCGCCCGGCATCAGCACCGTTTTTGGCATCGTCATTTTGCTCATTGGCGTGGGAGTGGCCCGTAACCGCGTGCCTTGGCTGCCGGACCGTCTGCTCGACCGTCCCTTGGCCGCGGATAGCGTCCGGCCGGTGCTGGTCAAAGGACGGCAGGTTTGCTTGCGTCTAGAACGCGTAGTGCGGCCACGTTGGCTGCTGTTGACGGAGGGTTCTACGGTTAACGTGGTCCATGGATCGGCGCTGGTGTTTGCGGCGCTGGTCCTGATGGCGCCCCTGCCGTTCATTCCCTTGTCCAATACCTTGCCCGGGGGTTCCATCCTGCTGCTGGCGCTGGGGCTCGCCGAACGCGACGGTGTGCTCGTGGCAGGCGGCTATGCGCTCTTGCTGCTGGCTACGGTCTATGTGGGCGGTTTGCTTTCGGGCGTGGTTTGGGCGGCGCTGCATTTCCTGCACGGGGCATAGCGCGCGCATAGACGGGCGACCGAACCCGGTATTTATGCGGATGCAACTGCGGTGGCTCCGCGGGCACGCTAGTGACCATGAAGGTGCAATTCGACGCCGGGCTGGTCGCCCGGTATGACCGGCCCGGTCCGCGGTACACGTCCTACCCGACCGCAGTACAGTTCTTGCCAAGTGTCGGCGAAGCCGCCTACGGCGCGGCGGTAGCCTCTACCAATGCCGGGGGCGGTCCGCTATCGCTCTATGTACACGTGCCGTTCTGCACCAACCCTTGCTTCTACTGCGGCTGTACGCGGGTCATTACCCGCAACCCGGCGGCTGGCGCGAATTATCTGCAGCACCTGAACGAGGAAATCCGGTTGCGTGGCGCACAGGTGGACCGTAGCCGCGTGGTGGACCAACTCCATTTTGGTGGTGGTTCCCCCACCTTCCTCACGCCGCTACAACTGGCGGCCACCATTGCCAAGATGGGTGAGCATTTCCAACTGAACACCGGTGCCGGGCGTGAATTCGCAATCGAGGTGGACCCACGAACGGTGAGTGCGGCCGATGTGCAGGCATTGGCGGACATGGGCTTCAACCGCATCAGTCTCGGCGTGCAAGACGTCGATGCCGGTGTACAGGCAGCAGTGAACCGGGCGCAGCCGCTGGAACAGGTGCGTGCTGTCATCGAGGCAGCGCGCCATGCACGGTTCGAGTCCGTTTCGGTAGATCTTATCTACGGTCTGCCGCGACAAAACGCAGCAACGTTCACGCGCACTCTCGACGCTGTCGCCGAGTTGCGCCCCGACCGCGTCGCCGTTTATGGCTACGCGCATCTGCCGCAGTTATTCAAGGCGCAGAAGCAGATAGACGAACGCCAGCTCCCGGATGGAGCACTACGGCTGAAACTGCTCGGCCTGGCTGTGGAACGGCTCGTGGCGGCAGGCTACGAATACTTGGGGCTAGACCACTTCGCGCTGCCCGGCGACGAGTTGGTGCGGGCACAACGCGAAGGCACGCTGGTGCGAAATTTCCAAGGCTATTCGACGCATGGCGGCACGGATCTGCTCGGCATGGGCATGAGCGCCATCTCGCAGGTGGGCGATGCCTACGTGCAGAACCTGAAGACGCTGGAAGGCTATTACGCGGCGATTGAGGCTGGGCATTTGCCGGTAGAACGTGGGGTGCGCTTGACGCAGGATGACCTCATCCGGCGCCATGTCATCCAACGCCTCATGTGCGATACGGTCATGTCGTTTACGGAAGTTGAAGCGCGCTTTGGTTTCAATTTCACCGATTACTTCGCCAGTGAACTGCTGGACCTGGAGCCGCTAGTGCAGGATGGCCTTGTGGTGCGCGAAGCACATGGCTTGCGCATCACGCCGGTGGGGCGTCCGCTCATGCGCAATGTGGCGATGGTGTTCGACGCTTACCTGCAGACGCCATCCGTCGACGACCGCGCGCGGCATTCGCGTACGGTGTAAGCAGGGGTAGGGCAGCACTCTGGCCGCTAACGGCTGGGCCAGCTAACCGCTCAGTCTTCCCGCATCACCCAGAGCGGTGTGCCTTCAGGCAGCCGCCAATGCAGTATTTCCGTGTTCAGGCCGGCGGGTGCCGCTACTTCGTCGAGCCCCGCTCGGTCAGCGGCGAGGCGGAGTGCTGCCATGTCGTTCGTCTGGAACAGCAAGCCGGGGCGCGTTAAAGCCCGGTGTTGGTAGAGGCCTACGTTCAAGGTATCGCTGGTCAGGGCCAAGTGCGGCAACGGCAGCGCTTCTTCGCCCAGACAAACAAACCCGAGTGCCTCGAGGGCGTTGGCAGTGTCTTGCGGATTGGCCACCGGCAACATCACTTCCACAAACCAGCCAGTGGCGGGCATGGTAGGGATAGGCGGCGGGGAAAAAGTACGCGCCTCCAGCAAGCGCACGGCCGGGCCACCGGGCAGACGGAAAGCGACTTCATGTGCCGAGTCTTCGCCCAATTTTTGCTCGGTCGGTGCAAGGCCTGCTGCGGCAAGGCTGGCGGCAGCTTGTTGCACGCCGGTGCGCACGAAGATCAGTTCCACGTCTAGCGCTTGCTGATGCAACCCGAGGGCGACGCGACCATCGCTGAATACGGCGTACCCGGTGGGCCGGGCGTCAGTGGTAGTGGCCTCGGCGAACCCGAGGCCATGCAGCGCCTGCCAAGCCGCCAGCAGGTCTGGCGCGGGTAGCGCCAGTTCCAGAAAGCGGCCGAGCGGCCCGGCTGTCACCTTTCGGCCCCAAGGGCGCGGGCGCGCTCTGCGGCTTGTG
>CALPVO020000132.1 GCA_943327025.2 Janthinobacterium lividum | reverse complement strand
TGGCGGACAACGCACGCCTCGCCACCATGCTGCGGACGCAGCTGGCGGCGGCAGGGTTGGAGGTGCCGGCAGACGCGGACCTGGTGGCCATTGTGGCTTGCCAAAAGGAACGTTCGAAGACGCTGCGTGAAATGGCCATGGCCAGCCGCTTCTTCTTCGAGGCACCGCATACCTACGAGGAAAAAGCCGCCAAGAAGCACTTGGCGGCCGAAGGGCAGGCCGCCCTGCAAGCCGTCATCGGCGTGTTGGAGGTGCTCCCGGACTGGAATGGCCCTGCCATCCACGAAGCTATCAACGCACTCGCCGCCGCTCAGGGCGTGGGCCTTGGCAAGCTGGCGCAGCCAGTACGCGTGGCGGTGTCCGGGGGCAGTGTTTCGCCGCCCATTGACGCCACTTTGGCCATTCTGGGCCGCGCGGAAACGCTCACGCGTCTCGCGCGTGCGGCGGTTGCTACGCTCTAAATCATCCTCTCGGGAATTGCCCTCGGGTATTGACAGGGAAGGGCGACTTCCCTAAATTACCGGGCTCACCTCGAGTGGGGCTATAGCTCAGCTGGGAGAGCGCTTGCATGGCATGCAAGAGGTCGTCGGTTCGATCCCGACTAGCTCCACCACTCTCCTCCCGTCCGGCCCAGCCGTTCGGTCGGCAGCGTCCCTGTCGTCTAGAGGCCTAGGACCCCACCCTTTCAAGGTGGCGACACGGGTTCGAATCCCGTCAGGGACGCCATTTATTTTCTCTCTGCTTTCCGCGTGGTCCTCGCGAGAAAGCCTTGGCGCAAGGCTCCGGAAGCCCTGCCAACTCGGCCCGCAAGCCTCTTCGGCTCGTAAACCTTCGTTTTCGTGTGCCAAGTCGCGTTTTTCTCGGGTTTCGCCCCCCCCGGCAAGGCACCAATCTGTGCGCCAATTCCGGAACCGCTTCCTGCGTTAACCTAACATTACGTTAACACCGGGATGCCCCCATCCCTGGGACAAATGGAGAGTTAGGACATGCCCCTGAAGTCATTGCGCGGCTCGCTGCCGCTGCTTGCTGCCAGCCTGGTGACCAGCCTGTGCTGGCTACCCCAAGCCGGCGCTCAAGAGACGCCGCCGTCCGCTGTGGAGGCCAAGCAGGCCGAACAGGCGGATTACCGCATTGGCGCCGGCGACAAGCTGAACGTCTATGTGTGGAACCACCCGGAGCTGACGCTCACGGTGCCAGTGCGTCCGGACGGCAAGATTTCCACGCCGCTCATCGAGAGTCTGCCGGCCGCCGGCAAGACCCCGCTGCAGTTGGCCGGTGAAATGGAAGCTGCGCTCGCCGAGTACGTCCGTTCGCCGAAGGTGAACGTCATCGTTACGGAATTCGTGGGCGACCTTCCAGACCAGGTGCGAGTCATCGGGCAGGCAGCCAAGCCGCAGTCTTTGCCGTACCGCGCCAACATGACCGTGTTGGACGTGCTCATTGCTTCGGGAGGCCTCGCGCAGTTTGCTGCCGGTAACCGCGCCCACATCGTCCGTACGGTCGATGGCAAGCCCACCAAGATCAAGGTGCGGCTCGCGGATATCGCCGAGAAGGGGGACCTAAAGACGAACGTCGCGGTTCGCCCTGGCGACGTCCTCGTCATCCCTGAATCTCGCTTCTAAAGGCCCCACGAGCATGAATGAACTGCTTATAGAACTGCGGCAGGTAGCCTTTGGCGCCTGGCGTTTCCGCTGGGTTGGCGTCATCGCCGCCTGGCTGCTCGCCATCGCTGGCTGGGCCTTGGTGTATTCGCTGCCCGATGTTTACGTTTCCCGCACCCGTGTGTACGTAGACAGCGAAAGCATCCTGCGCCCGCTGCTGACCGGCATTGCCGTGCAGCGTGACGTGGATGCCCAGGTGAAGCTGATGACCACGGTGCTGCTCAGCCGCCCGAACCTCGAAAAGGTCATCCGCTCCACGGACCTTGGTCTGCGTTCCACGGACGAGAAGTCCATGGAAAGCTTGGTGCTGCATTTGCAGGACTCCATCGAGGTGAAGACCACTGGCAAAAACGTCTTCGAGATCAGCTTCGAAGACCATGACAAGCGCACTTCCTACAAGGTCGTGCAGACCTTGCTGGATACCTTCATCGAGGACACGTTGGGCATGAAGCGCACCGACTCGGGTGTGGCCCAGCGCTTCTTGCGCGACCAGTTGCGTGAATACGAACAGCGCCTGAACGATTCCGAACAGCGCCTGGCGGACTTCAAGCAGAAGAATTTGGGGCTCATGCCGGAGCAGGGCAGCGATTACTTCAGCCAGTTGCAGGCCCGCAGTTCCGCCCTTAGCGACCTGCGTACCCAGTATGCGCAGCTCGTGGAGCGCCGTGCCGAACTGAAGCGCCAAGTGGCTGGCGAGAGCGCCAGCATGGGTTTGATGATGCCGCCGGCCGTGCAGGCCATCGACGACCAGCTGAACAAGCTTAAGGCGCAACGGGGCGCGTTGTTGGTGCAATACACCGACAAGCATCCGGACGTCGTGGGTATTGCCGAAACCATCGGCCGCCTGGAAGCCGAGCGTAAAGTTGTTCTGGCTACCAGCAAACCGATGCCCGCCGGCCAGATGGTCGTGGGTGATGGCGCCGGTGCGCGCGTCATCGACGTGAATCCGGTCTACCAGAGCGTGAAAATCTCGCTGGGCCAGACGGACGCCGAAATTGCCGCGCTGCGTGGTCGTATCGGTTCCGAGCAGGCGCGCATTGCCCAACTACGCGGCAAGGCGGAAATTGTTCCTGAGGTGGAGGCGGAACTGTCGCGCCTTACCCGTGACTTCGACGTGAACAACAAGCAGTACCAGGAGCTGTTGCAGCGCCTCGAATCTGCTCGTATCAGCGAAAACGCGGACGAGAGCGCGGAGAACGTTAAGTTCCGCATCGTCGACCCGCCCGTGCTTGCTTTGCAGCCGGACGGTCCGCCGCGGCGCTTGTTCTTCTTCGCTGTCATGTTGTTGTCAATCATCGGTGGTATCGGTGTCACGGTGGCTCTGCATCTGCTCAAGCCGGTCATCATGACGCGTGAAGCACTGCATTCGGCCATTGGGCTGCCCGTCATGGCCACCATGAGTGAGCTGAAACCCAAGGTGGTGCAGCAGTGGTTCGAGAAGGAGGTGCCCCAGATAGGCATCGCCGTCGGTGTCCTGGTGATGGGTACGCTGCTTAACGTCGTCTTGGTCCAATATGTTCGTCTGCTGGTGAAGGGAGTGTTCGCATGAGTATCGTGGAACGTGCGATGGAGCGCGCCAAGCAGGCGAAGGCCCAGTTGACGGCTAACGGTCCGGTCCCGGCGCCGCCAATCAACGTCAAGACGCGTGTCGGTGTGAAATCGGCGGCGGAAGCGCCGCCGGTGGAGGTCATGCCCTATGTGGATCCGTCTCCATTCCCCATCGAGAACCTGGACTATTTCAAGCTCGATATGGCTGGCATTCGTGCCACCGGTGGTCTGCCTGCGCCTGAGTGCATGCAGGACAGCGTGGACCAGCTGCGCCGCTTGAAGTGGCCGCTGCTGAAGGCCGTGCAAGGCCGTGGTGGTCCGAAGGAGGCGCTTAACAACCGCCTCATGGTGACCAGCTCGCTGCCCCACGAAGGCAAGACTTTCATGTCGCTGGGCATTGCACTCACGCTCGCTCGGGAAAAGGGCATGCGCGTGCTGCTCATCGACGCCGACGTGGCGCGTGCCACGCAGTCGCGGAACCTCGGCATCAAGGACCGTCCTGGCCTGACCGAGATTTTGAACGGCGAGGCCACGCTGCAGGAGTGCATCCTCCGGACGGATCGTCCGTCGTTGTTCATCCTGCCGGCGGGTCGCGGCGATTCCCGCGCCCCCGAGTTGTTCGGTTCGCCACGCATGGCGAAATTGGCGGAGGAAATTTCCGAGTTCGTCGGCAACGGTATCGCCCTGTTCGATACTTCGCCGCTGCTGGCCACGAATGAATCGCAGGTGCTGGCGCGCTTTGCGGGCTACTTGCTGCTGGTGGTGCGTGCCGGGCAAACTCCGCGTGACGCAGTCATTGCTGCTGCGGAGCTTATTCCCGACAATATTCCGTCTTCGGCCATTCTAAACGGCGTGGAGTACGGCTTGATGTCGACGCATTACGGCTATTATGGCTATTACGGTCCTTATGGAAAGAAATACGGGACCTACCGCTATGGCGAGGAAGACTCGGCGGGCGGTAGCGACGCTAACGAACTGGAAGGAGAAGAAAACCGTGCAGCATAAAACTCTTGCTCGCGCCGTTGCGGCGCTGCTCTGCCTGGCGGGTGCCGGGGTGGCTACTGGCGCCCTCGGCGAGGCTGCTCAGCAGGGCTTCTACGGCGTCATCAAGGCGGGTGCCTATTACCTCGACAATCCGCTCACCGTGGCATCTGGCGAGGCCAAGAAGGGCGATGGTGCTGCCCGGCTGATGCCGGAGGTAGGCTACCGCCGTACTACGGACTCGCTCGAGTTGGACGTCTCTTATGGCCTGGACGCTGTCCAGTACGCCAACACGGACGGACTCAACAGCGTGCAGCACAAGATCATGGGGCGTGCCTTGTGGAAGGCGCTGCCTGAATGGCTCAGTGTGGAGGCCAATGCCTCCCGCGTGCAGCAGTCGGCAGACCCGTTGGGTGCTTCGAACCTGAACGGCTTGCTTGGCGATGTGAACAATCTCGACGTCGACAGCGCCTCGTTCGGGCCGCGCCTGCGGCACGAATTCGGCACTACCCTGCTGGAAGGGCACTACACCTTCACCCGTACTCGTTACGGCTTCAAGGGCCAGCTGGTGAGCGGCAACGTCCGCAACGCCAATGACCAGGACGGTTACCTCGCTTGGGGTACCGACAAGGACGTGGGACGCTTCGGTTGGCAGGTGGAAGCCAAGCACCAGCGCACCACCTACGGAACGAATGAACTGCAGCCGTTCCAGTACGACCGCGTCGGCGTCAACGTCAGCGTACCGGTGGGTAGCCGTTGGTCGGTCATTGCCGGTGCCGGCAAGGAATCCGATGTCGCCCGGTCGTCCAGCAAGGGCGGTCTCGACAGTAGCCTCTGGGAAGCCGGTGTCCGCTGGACGGGCCCGCAAAAACTCTCATCGTTCGAGGCGGCCTACGGCAAGCGCTATTTCGGCAATTCGCTCCGTGCGTCCTTCACCCGGCAGGCGAAGTTGCTCACGCTCTCCGCCAGCTACAGCGAAGAACCCACGACGGAAACGTCGCGCTTGACCCGTGCCATTCCGACGTTCAACGTCGGCATCGACTCGCCGATCAACGCGCCCTTCTTGCTGAAGCAGGCGGAAGTTACCACCTTGCTGACGGGGTCCCGCAGTTCGTTGGAAGTTCAGTTGTACGAACGCCGTCGCGACTTCGGCGCTGCCGGTTTGCTCAATCGTGGCGATGACGTTCGCCGCGGTGTGTACGGCCGTTTAGCCCGCCAGCTCTCCTCGCGCAGCGAACTCAGCTTCGATGGGTCGTGGGAGGAGGTGGCTATCGAGGGCCGCGGTGGCATCAAGCAGGCCGAGGGCGGCATCGAACTGGCTCATGAGATTGGCGCCGACACAGACCTGATCTTCGGCGTCCGTCGTTGGGAACGTGGCGGCGCAGCGCCGTTCAAGGTGGTCGCCGGCTACGTACAGGTCGCCAAGAAGTTCTGAGGACAACCCTTGTCAACTTCACCGGCCACCGTTGCCGCCGTTACCCGCGACAACGGTACGGTGAACGCGCTTAGTTGCGACGTGGAAGACTACTTCCAGGTCGCCGCTTTTGATGACGTGGTAGACCGCAGCGGCTGGGATTCGCGTCCCGGCCGCGTGGAACGCAACACCCATGCCGTGCTGGACTTGTTTGGCCGCGCCGGTGTGAAGGGCACGTTCTTTACCCTGGGCTGGGTGGCAGACCGCCACCCCGGCCTGGTGCGTCGCATGGTGGCGGAAGGCCACGAAGTGGCCAGCCACGGCTATGACCATGCAAAGGTCACGACGCTAACCCCAGCTCAGTTTCGGCAGGACATTCGCCGAACCAAGGCTTTGCTCGAAGATTTGGGCGGCGCGGTGGTGAAGGGTTACCGTGCGCCTTCCTATTCCATCGGACGCACCAACCTCTGGGCACTGGATGTGTTGCAGGAGGAGGGGCATCGTTACAGCTCCAGCATCTATCCCATCAACCACGACCATTACGGTATGCCGGAAGCGCCACGCTTCGCGTTCCGCACTCGGCCTGATGGTTTGCTGGAACTACCGGTCACTACGGTCGAAGTGGGTAGTCACCAGCTGCCGTGTGGCGGTGGTGGCTATTTTCGCCTGCTACCTTACCGCTGGTGTCGTTGGGCCCTGCGCCGCGTGAATGCGGCCGACCAACGCGCTGGTATTTTCTATTTTCATCCTTGGGAAATCGACCCGGGCCAGCCACGTATCGCGAAGGC
>CALPVO020000131.1 GCA_943327025.2 Janthinobacterium lividum | reverse complement strand
TCACGCTGGCAGGCGCCATGGCGCCGGTCACCGTCGCCGGCGCGCTCATGCTCGCGCACGCCGAGGCCCTCTCCAGCATCACGCTGGCGCAGATGGTGAACCCCGGCACGCCCATGATTTATGGCAGCTTCACTTCGAACGTGGACATGAAGTCCGGCTCACCGGCCTTCGGTACGCCCGAGTACGTGAAGGCCAGCTTCGGCGCCGGCCAGATGGCGCGCCATATCGGCCTGCCGTGGCGGTCGTCGAACGCCACCGCCTCCAACAGCCCGGACGCCCAGTCCGTGTACGAAGCGCAGATGAGCTTGTGGGGCGCACTCATGGGCGGCGCCAACTTCATGCTGCACGCGGCCGGTTGGCTGGAAGGCGGCCTGACCACCTCCTACGAGAAGTTCATTCTCGACGTGGAGATGCTGCAGATGTTCGCCGAGAGCTTCCAGCCCGTGGGCGCCACGCCGGCGGACCTCGGGCTAGAGGCCGTGGCGGAAGTGGGCTATGGCGGGCACTTCTTCGGTTGCGCCCACACCATGGAACGCTACCGCGACGCCTTCTACACCCCGCTGGTGTCGGACTGGCGCAACTTCGGCACCTGGTTCAACGACGGCGCCGCCACGGCCACGGACCGGGCCGCCCGCATCTGGCGGCAGTCGCTGGACGCCTACCAAGCCCCCACGCGGGACCCAGCCATCACGGAGGCCATCAACGCCTTCGTGGAGCGCCGCATCGCGGAGGGCGGTTCGCCGCCGGTTACGTGACACAACGGGTCGGCTGACCGACAAACCGGCTTATCCCATTGATTAATAATCTTTTATTCCATCCAGCAAGAGTGGAGCAGTCATGCGGAATCAGGTGAGAGCAGTGGTCATCGGCGGTGGTGTGGTGGGCGCGAGCGTCCTCTACCACCTGACCAAAGCCGGCTGGAAGGACGTGATGCTCATCGAGCGCGCGGAACTGACGGCAGGCTCCACGTGGCACGCCGCCGGTGGCATGCACACCGTCAACGGCGACCCGAACGTCGCCAAGCTGCAGCAGTACACCATCAACCTCTACAAGGAGATTGAAGCCATCTCCGGCCAAAGCTGTGGCATGCACATTACCGGCGGCCTCATGCTGGCCGGTACGCCCGAGCGGGTGGACTGGCTGAAGATGACCATCGCCCGCGGCCGTTACTTAGGCATGGACCTGCAGGAGCTGTCCGTGGCCGAGGCCAAGAAGCTCTATCCGATGCTGGAAGAGTCCTGCTTCCTCGGCGCCGTCTACGATCCCATCGAGGGCCACGTGGACCCGTACGGCGTCACCCACGCCTATGCGAAGTCCGCGCAAATTGGCGGCGCGGAAATTGTCCGCAACAACCGCGTGCTGGACACCAAGCAGCGTGCCGATGGCACCTGGGATGTAGTGACCGAACAAGGCACCGTACACGCCGAACACGTGGTGAATGCCGGCGGCCTGTGGGCGCGTGAAGTCGGCCGGATGGTGGGTCTGGAGCTGCCCATCCTCGCCATGGAACACCAGTACCTCATCACCGAGGACCTGCCGGAGTTCGTGGACCAGAAAGAACAGTTCCACGTCATCGACTTCGAAGGCGAGATCTACATGCGCCAGGAGCGTGGCGGCATGCTCATCGGCACCTACGAGCGTGCCGGCGTGCCCTGGTCCACCAAGAACACGCCGTGGGACTTCGGTCAGAATCTGCTGCCGAACGACCTGGAGCGCATCGCGCCGAGCCTCGAAGTGGCCTTCCAGCACTTCCCGCGGCTTGGCGAAATGGGCATCCGCAGAGTGGTGAACGGCCCGTTCACCTTCTCGCCGGACGGCAACCCGCTGGTTGGCCCAGTGCGCGGCCTGCGCAACTATTGGGTGGCTTGCGGCGTCATGGCAGGCTTCAGTCAGGGCGGTGGCGTGGGCCTCACGCTGGCCAACTGGATGACGGAAGGCGACCCGGGTGCCGACGTATGGGCCATGGACGTGGCCCGCTATGGTGGCTGGGCGAACCGCCCTTACACCAATGTGAAGGTGCGCGAAAACTACTCGCGCCGCTTCCGTATCCGCTTCCCGAACGAAGAACTGCCGGCCGCGCGCCCGCTGCGCACCACGCCCGTGTACGAGCGTCTGCAAGCGGAAAACGCCGTGTTCGGCGACTATTGCGGCCTCGAGCACGCGCTGTGGTTCGCGCCCAAGGGCGAGCCGGCCGTGGAGGAATTCACCTGGCGCCGTTCGAATGCGCACGCGAACGTGGGGGCGGAATGCGCCAACACTCGCGACGCGGTCGGCCTGCTCGAGATTTCCAACTACGGCAAGTTTGAGATCACCGGCCCCGGCGCTGCCGAATGGCTCGGCACTGTCATGGCCAACAAGGTGCCGGCCATCGGGCGCATCACCCTGTCGCCCATGCTGAACGAACGCGGCCGCCTCATCGGCGACTTCACCATGTGCCGCACCGCCGAGAACCACTTCTTCGTGGTGGGCACCTACGCCGCCGAAGAGTTCTACCTGCGCTGGTTCGAACAGCACATGGGTGCATTCGCGGGCCGCGTGCTCGTGCGCCCCTGCGCCATGGAATACACCGGCCTGTCGGTGGCCGGCCCGAACAGCCGCGAGTTGCTGCAGTCGCTCACCGACTCGGACCTCTCCACGCCTGCCTTCCCGTTCATGTCCTTCGCGAAGATGGATGTGGGGCTGGTGCCGGCGCTGGTCGGCCGTGTGTCGTTCACGGGCGAGCTGGGCTATGAAATGTGGGTCACCAGCGACTACCAGCGCGCGCTGTACGACACCCTCATGGCAGCCGGCAAGCCGTTGGGCATTCGTCCCATCGGTGGCCGTGCGCTGAACTCGATGCGTCTGGAGAAGAGCTTCGGCAGCTGGGCGCGGGAATTCCGCCCCATCTATGGCGCCTTCGAGGCTGGCCTCGACCGCTTCGTGGACCTGAAGCGCGGCGGCTTCATCGGTGCGGCAGCGGCGGCGGCGGAAAAAGCCAGCGGCGGCGAGCGCAAGCTCATCGCGCTGGACGTGGCCGCCACGAATGCCGATGCCATCGGTGACGAGCCTATCTGGCACGACGGCAAGGTCATCGGCTGGGTGACTAGCGGTGGCTTCGGCCACCGGACGGGCAAGTCCATCGCGCTGGGCTACGTGAACAAGGACGTGGCCGAGGCGACGACGGGCTTCGAGGTGGAGATTATCGGCGAGCGGCTGGCCGCCACGCGCCTCGCCACACCGGCGTTCGACCCGCAGGGCCTCCGGATGCGTGGCTGAGGAGAGCGGTGACGTTCGAGGCGGCCGCAAGGTTCGCCTCGACCGCTGCCGTCACGCCGCGTGGATGGCCCCGCGGCTACCCGCCTGCTGCCGTTCGGCAATGGGCGGGTGCCCAAACAGCTGCCGATAGCACTTGGAAAAGTGCGGCGGCGACTGGAACCCGCAAGCCGTGCTCACGGCCATGATGGGCATGGCCGTCTGCAGCAGCAGTTCGCGGGCGCGCTTCAGGCGCATTTCCAGGTAATAGCGCTTCGGCACCATGTTCACGTGCCGCTTGAACAGCCGTTCGATCTGCCGGCGCGAAATACCCGATTTCTGCGCCACTTCTTCGAGTGACAGCGGGTTTTCGATGTTCTGCTCCATAAGCTCCGCCACGCCGAGCAGGCCTTGGTGCGCCACGCCCACCTGCGCCCGCAGCGGCACGTACTGGCGGTCGTTGCCGTTGCGAATGCGGTCCACGATGAACTGCTCACTCACCAACCGCGCCAAGCGCGTCCCCAGCTTGCCCTCGATGAGGTGCAGCATCAGTTCCAGCGGGGCGATACCACCCGAACAGGTGTAGCGGTTGCGGTCGATGGTGTAGAGCTGGTCGGAAATGAGCACGCGGGGAAATTGCTCCCGCAGGGCCGGCAGGTTTTCCCAGTGGATGGTGGCGCGGTAGCGGTCCAGCAGACCTGCTTGGGCCAGCGCGTAGCCGCCGGTGCACAGCGCACCGAGCGACACCCGGGCCTCCCCGAGCCGCTTCAGCGCCGTGAGCAGCTTGGGCGTAATGGCCTCGCGGACATTGATGCCACCGCAGACGAACACCAAGTCGCCGGGCTGGGTGGGCCCCAGAGGCACCGTGGGCGCCAGCTGCAGGCCGTTGCTCGAGGGCACGGGCTCCCCGTCCAGCGTAGCGATGACCCATTCATAGACATTGGCGCCGAGTAGCCGGTTGGCCATGCGCAGCGGCTCGAGCGCATTCGTCAGCGCGATCATCGAATAGTTCGGCAACGTCAGAAAGACGAAGCGACTCTTCGGGACCGGGTCTGCGGGCTTCACGGCGGTGCTTCCTGCGCGATTTCCCACAGTATACCTACGGATGGCGCATTCCGGTCAGGTGCTGTCGCAAACAGAAGCATAGCCTGCTGCCGCCCCGTTAAACTGTCGCGTAGTTCGGAATACGCGCAGCCGCGGAGAAATTTGCATGAAGAGCCATTACCGAGTCGTCGTCATCGGCGGAGGCGCCGTCGGCGTCAGCACCCTCTACCATCTGGCCAAGAAGGGCTGGTCGGACGTGGCCTTGCTGGAGCGCACCGAGCTCACCGCCGGCTCCACCTGGCATGCCGCCGGCCTGCTGCCGCTGTTCAACATGAGCTACACCGTGGGCCAACTCCACAAGTACTCCGTGGACCTGTACAAGAGCCTGCCCGCTGAAACCGGTCAGGACGTCAGTTTTCATGTGACCGGCAACCTGCGTCTCGCCACCAACCGCGACCGTATGGACGAGTACCTGAAGTACTGCAGCACCGCCAACACCATCGGTGTGCCGTTCCGCGTTATCACGGCCGAAGAAGTGAAGAGCCTGTGGCCGCTGGTGGAACTGGGCAACGGTGGCGACACCGCGAACATCGTCGGCGCGCTGTATCACCCGGACGACGGCCACATTGCGCCGGCGGACCTGACCATGGCACTGCGCAAGGGCGCGCGCATGCGTGGCGCCGAAATCTACGAACAGACCGAAGTGACCGACGCCGTGCAGCTGCCTTCGGGCGAGTGGAAGCTGACCACCAGCCGCGGCGAAGTGACTTGCGAGCACGTGGTGTGCGCCACCGGCAACTACGCCCGCCAGACCGGCAAGATGTTCGGCATCAACGTGCCCGCCATTCCGGTCGAGCACCAGTACATCGTGTACGACGAGTCGCCGGAGTTGGTGGAGTACCGCAAGAACGGCGGCAAGGAACTGGCCGTGCTGCGCGAGTCGGACCAGTCCTATTACCTGCGTGAAGAGCGCGGCGGCTGGATTCTCGGCCCCTACGAAAACGGCGCCCCGGCCCGCTTCGCGGACGGCGTGCCCGATTGGTTCGGCAAGAGCTTGTTCGACGGCGAAATCGAACGCCTCATCCCGCACATCGAAGCGGCGCAGCGGCGCGTGCCAGCGCTCGAGAAGTGCGGCATCAAGACCATCGTCAACGGCCCCATCTCTTACACCCCGGACGGCAGCCCGCTCATTGGCCCGGCTTGGGGCAAGCGCGGCCTGTGGTTGAACGAAGGCCACAGCTTCGGCATCACCGCGGCTGGTGGTTCGGGCTGGCAGTTGGCGGAATGGATTACGGAAAGCGAGCCGGGCATCGACATGCTCGCCGTGGACCCGCGTCGTTTCGGCCCGTACACCAGCAAGCGCTATGTGGTGGCCAAGAACGAAGAGACTTACCGCAACGTCTTCACCGTGCACTTCCCCGACGAAGAGCGTGAAGACGCGCGCCCGGCCAAGACCAGCCCGGTGTACGACCAAATCAAGAAGATGGGCGGCGTCTTTGGCCAGCGCTACGGCTGGGAACGCGCCAACTGGTTCGCCCCGGAAGGCGTGGAGCCCAAGGACAAGTTCAGCTTCCGCCGCAGCAACTACTTCGAGCATGTCGGCAACGAATGCCGCAACCTGCGCGAGAAGGTGGGCGTCATCGACCTCACCCCGTTCAGCAAGTGGGAAGTGACTGGCCCGGGCGCTGAAGCCTGGCTGGACAGCCTCGTGGCGAACAAGGTGCCTGTGAAGACCGGCCGCATCGCGCTGTGCCATGCACTCACCAAGCGCGGTGGCATCCGTTCGGAGTTCACCATCACCAAGCTCGGCGAGAACCAGTTCTACGCCGTCAGCGCCGGTGCCGCCGAACGCTACGACCACGACCTGCTGCAGAAGGCACTGCCCACGGATGGCTCCGTGCAGCTACGCAACATCACGCATTCGCGTGGCGTGTTCGTCATCTCGGGTCCGCGCTCACGTGACCTGCTGGCCAAGCTCATCGACGAGCCGCTGGACAGCAAGAGCTTCCCCTGGCTGACCGGCAAGACGCTGGAAGTGGGCCTGGCGACGGACGTGCACGTGCTGCGCGTCAACTTCGTCGGTTCGCTCGGTTGGGAACTGCACTTCCCCATCGAATAC
>CALPVO020000130.1 GCA_943327025.2 Janthinobacterium lividum | reverse complement strand
TGCCACTCGACGTTTTCGGACACTTGGCCATGGCCCGAGGCATCCAGCGAGAGCGTCACGACACCCGCGCGAGGCAATGGCTGCTCCCCGGACAAGGCAGGCAACCATTCGCGCCAACCGGCGACCTGCAGCCCCCCAGCGCGCAACTGCAATTGCCACCCCAACTGCTCGGGCTGATGCAGGGGTCCTGCCAGTTCCAGTCGCGCATCCAGGCGACGCCCCAGGCGCGTCGGCAGATGCACACCAAAGCCTAGACTCAACGCGTCGCGGTCGCGGACGAGATCGATATCAACATCATCGAACTCCATGTGCCGTTCGACGGCGCCGGATAGGCTGCGTCGGTCGTTCAGCCATACCTTGGCATTCGTAATGCGGAGTAGCCCTGTCGGCAGACTATCGACCTCGAGATGCGTGCCCGGTCCGCCCGCAGCCGGCTGCCCCACTACCCGCAGACCGGCGTCCGTCCATTCGATAGCCAGCGCCGGCCCGTCTAAAGTCACTCGCGCTGCGGGACGGAAAGTGCGCACCATGCGAAACCAGTCGACACCCACGCGGCCCGCTCGCGCACTCAGCAACTCGCCACCTGCGCGGTCCAGCACCCGCACCTGACTGAAGGCCAGTTCCGGCCCGAACCAACCCAGGCGCGCAGACAAGTCGGCAAAGCGCCACTGCAAACCCGTGACCCGCTCTACCCGCGTCACGAGCTCGCCAGCGAGCGTGGGCGAACGCTGTAACCAAACGGCGAGCGCTCCCACCGCCACACCCGCCAGCACCACCAAGGCGGCCAGCGCAAGGGCAGCTCGACGCAACCAGCGACGAAGGGGTGGAAGGTATGACATGGAGCCCTAGAGGAGCACCACGTCGAACTGATCCTGCGTGTACAGGGCTTCGGTCTGCAGACGGATGGGACGACCGATAGCTACCTCCAACTCAGCCATGGCCCCAGACTCCTCGTCGAGTAACAGTTCGATGACGTCCTGATGGGCTAATACCATAAGTTCACGCACCTCGAACTGACGCGACTGTCGTACCAATTCGCGGAAGACCTCGTAAGACACGGTCTCAGGCGTTTTGACGTAACGTCGGCCGGCACAAGTTGGGCAAGGGCGGCACAGCAAATGCTCCAAGCTTTCGCGAGTCCGCTTGCGCGTCATCTCCACGAGGCCTAGCGGCGAGACGCTGCTGATATGCGTCTTGGCATGATCAACGGCAAGCGCTCGCTCCAGCGCCTGCAGCACC
Organism: Janthinobacterium lividum; assembly: GCA_943327025.2. GTDB lineage: Bacteria > Pseudomonadota > Gammaproteobacteria > Steroidobacterales > Steroidobacteraceae > CAIOHZ01. The sequence continues at coordinate 5,175 of CALPVO020000130.1, read as the reverse complement.
TGACGGCGATGGTCCTCAGTCTGCATGTCAATGAAGTCGATGATGATGATGCCACCAAGATTCCTGAGGCGCAGTTGCCGCGCGATGGCGACCGCCGCCTCTAGATTGGTGCGAAAGATGGTGTCTTCCAGCGTGCGGTGGCCGACGAACGCGCCAGTGTTCACGTCGATCGTCGTCATCGCCTCCGTCTGGTCAATCATCAGGTAGCCACCCGACTTCAGCGGCACCTTGCGATCCAGCGCTTTTTCTATTTCCTCTTCAACACCGTGCAAATCGAAGATGGGGCGCTTGCCGGCGTATTGCTCGATTTTGGCAGCACTCTCGGGCATGAAAGTGTTCGCGAATTCGGCCATTTCAGCAAAGGCGGTCGGCGCATCGACCAGCACTCGGTCGACCCCATGCCCCAGCAGGTCGCGCAGGATGCGCTGGTGCAACGGCAAGTCTTCATGCACCAGTTCACCGGCCGTAGCTCGCAAGGCTTTCTGCCGCACCACTTCCCACAGACGCTGCAGAAAGAGCATATCCGCCCGCAAGGCCTCCAGAGGAGCACCTTCAGCCGCGGTGCGGACGATATAACCCCCCGTACCGACATGACCGAGACTGACCACCTCGCGCAAGCGGTTGCGCTCTGTCTCATCCTCTATGCGGGAAGAGACGCCAGTACCGTGGCCCTTCGGCATATAGACGAGATAACGGGACGGTAGCGTGATGAATGTAGTGAGGCGCGCTCCTTTGGTACCCAAGGGGTCCTTCAGCACCTGCACCGGCAGGTCATCGCCTTCGTTGACGAGGTCGCGGATGTTTTCGGTGCGTGGTAGCGCCGCCGCAGTATCGCCATCGATCTCGGGCTGAGCGATATCGGAGACATGCAAGAAGGCAGTACGTTCGAGCCCAATATCGATGAAGGCTGCCTGCATACCGGGCAGGGTGCGTGACACGCGCCCCTTGTAGATATTGCTGGTGATGCCACGCCGATTGGCACGTTCAACATACACCTCCTGCAACACACCATTTTCCACCACAGCCGCGCGTGTCTCGCGCGGCGTGACGTTGACTAAAATCTCGGCAGTCATGACGTTGCCTCGCGCGGCATGGACAGGGCCGTGGGGACACCCGCGGCCTGCAGCAACTGTGCTGTTTCGTAAAGAGGCAAGCCCATCACTCCCGAATAACTACCTTGCAAGCGACTGACGAACATAGCGCCAAGCCCTTGGATACCGTAGCCGCCTGCCTTGTCTGCCGGTTCACCCGTCTCCCAGTAGCGCTCAATCTCGTCGCGCTTCAAGGGACGGAACGTTACTTCGCTGGTGCACAGCGCCGTGCGCAACCCTCCCGCAGAACGCAGTGCCACGGCAGTCAGCACTTCATGCGACCGCGACGCCAACCGGGACAGCATGGCCACCAGGGCTGCTTTGTCAGCGGGTTTGCCCAGAATATCCGGCCCACACACCACACTGGTGTCCGCCGCCAGCACCGGGCAACGCCCACCACTCGCCGCCCAGACGGCCTCCGCCTTGCCACGCGCCAAGCGCAGCACGTAGTCCGCAGGAACTTCGCCGGTTCGCACGGTCTCGTCGATGTCCGCCGGCCACACTTCGGGAATGACACCGATCTGCGCCAGGAGTTCACGCCGGCGAGGCGACGCGGAGGCCAACAGCAGGACAGGGGGATGAAGCATTTCCAGTTCCGTCAGTTCACAGGCCGGAAGGCGAACCGGCGCGGTGGTAAGGGTGGCCCTTCAGGAGACTGAAGGCACGATAGAGAGCCTCGGCAAGCACCACGCGAGCCAAACCATGCGGCAACGTCAGCGGTGACAGAGACCAGGTGGCGTCTGCGCGCTGCGTACACGCGGGATCCAGTCCGTCCGGTCCCCCGATGAGAAACGCGAGATCCCGCCCGTCCTGAAGACGGGCCGCCAGCCAGCGCGACAACGCTTCCGTGGTGTGTGCCTTCCCACCGACTTCCAGCGCGACCACGAACATCCCGGAGTCCAGCCCCGCCAACATGCGACGCCCCTCCTCGGCCCGAGCGCGAGCCACGTCGTTCCCATGCCGCTGGGTCACGGGAATCTCCCGTAACTCCATTTTCAGTTCGCCCGTCAGGCGACCGGCGTAGTCGGTGAACGCTTCATCGATCCAGCGGGGCAACCGCGTGCCTGCCGCCAGTACGCGCGCGCGCACTAGCGAACTAGGACCGCGGCTTGACGGCTTGCGGAGCCGCCGCCGGCGCTTCCCAGAGTTTCTCGATGGCGTAGAACTCGCGCACGGCCGGCAACATCACATGCACGATGACCTCGTGCAGGTCCACCAGCACCCATTCGCCAGTGCGCTCGCCTTCGACACCATAGGGAGGGTGACCCGCCTTCTTGGCCGCGCTGACCACATTCGCCGCCAGCGATTTCACGTGGCGATCGGAAGTACCCGAGGCAATGATGAGCGTGTCTGCCACATCCATGCGGCCACGCACGTCGATGACGCGCAGTTGCTGCGCCTTCATGTCTTCCAGTGCCCCTAACGCCAGCTTGGTGACGACAGCCAACCGGTCGGGGGTCTTCGCCGAAGCCTTCGCGGCCTTGGCGCGCGCCGGCTTGCCGTCGGGTGAAGGACTGGCCACTTTGGGTGCAGCCTTCTTCCGGGCCACCTTGACCGGCGCCTTGGCGACAGCCTTCGCCGGCGCCGTTCCTGAAGCTTTCGCTTTCACGGGAGCCGCCTTGGCAGGAAGTTTGGCCGACGCTGTGGCCGGAGCTTTGGCCGAGACCTTAGCGGGAGCCTTCGCCTTGGCCTTCGCCTTCGCGCCAGCGGTAGTTGCAGTGGATTTGGTCATCCGTTTCCTCGGGAGTTTTTTGAAATGAATTCGTTCGCCTGCGCCCGACGCTGTGCGGCGGCGGCATAGAAACCAGAGCCAACCAGTACGTCGCGGACTGCGTCAGGCATCAGGAACCGCGGGTCGCCGCCGGCGGCCAGCAAGGCACGCATGTCGGTCGAGGAGATCTCCAGCTGCGTCACGGCATGGACAAGGATACGTCCTGCGGGCGCCGCTTGCAGGTCTCCTGCCGTAGCAGCGCCGCGTTCGGCCAGCAATTGCCCCAACGGCCCATCGACCGGGGCTTCCCAGCCTGGCCGGTGCGCTACCACCAGGTGGGACAACTCTAGCAGCCGCTGCCACTGGTGCCAGCGCGGCAGCCCGAGAAATGCGTCCATACCAACGACGAGGCACAAGGGACGCTCCCCGAGTTCAGCACGCAGCTCGGCAAGCGTTTCCACCGTGTACGACGGTGTGGCCTTGTGCACCTCGCGAGCATCCACGGTAAAGCGGTCGATACCGGCGACCGCTGCCTGCACCATCGCTAGCCGCAACGCTGCTGGCGCAAACGTGCCATCACGATGCGGCGGATTGCCGGCCGGCAGGAAACGCATTTCGGCAAGCCCCAGCACCCGCAGTACTTCGTACGCCGTGCGCAGGTGCCCGTAGTGGATGGGGTCGAAGGTGCCACCAAAAATACCTACCGGCTCAAGCACCGCCCGTACTCCGCAAGCCTGTGGCCACCGGCAAACTGACCGGGGCGCCCGCCAACGCCGCGGTCAACTGCGCAAAGGCGCCCCAAGCATCACCGGGACGCACGCCTTTGACGATGAGGTCGGTCTGCCCGGCAAACTGCAGCATCTGATAGAGACGGGCTCGTTCACGACCGAGCCGCCTTGCCGCCTGTGCCAAGGCGCGCTGCCGCCGCGGCCCGCCGCGCCAAGTGCGCATAGGGCCACCACGGTCGCCGTTCGGGTTGAATTGCAACACGGCACGTACTTCCTCGGCCAGCGTCCACAGCACCAAGGTGGGCTCCTCACCTTCACCACGCAACCCTTCCAGCACTCGCAAGGCACGCTCGGGTTCGCCAGCCAAGGCGGCTTCGCCCAGCTGCAGCAAAGTGAAGCGGGCACTGCGCGCCACGGACTCAGCCACGGCGTCGACGGACAGGGATTGCGGAGCGGCGGGCGTGGCCCCTAGCACCAGCGCCAAGCGGGCAATTTCCTGATGAGCGGACACGAGGTTGCCCTCGCAGCGCTCCGCCAACAGTTCGGCAGCGCCCTCTTCGGGTTCCAGCCCTTGGCGAACCAACCGCTGTGCAATCCACGCCGGGAGCTTTTCCACGGCGACTTGCTCGATCTCGACGAACACGGCGGAATCGTCGAACGCCTTGACCCATGCCGCTTTGCGCTCGGCCCAATCAAGGCCGCCCGTGATGACGAGGATGAGAAAGTCCGGCGTAGGCTTGGCGGCCAACTGCGCCAGAATTTTCGAGCCTTCCACGCCCGGCTTGGGGCTAGGCAGGCGAATCTCGAGAATCCGGCGGTCCGCGAAGAGCGACATCGCCTGCGTTTCCTGCAGGATGGCGCCCCAATCGAAACCTCGCTCGACGACGAACACGTCGCGACCGGTGAAACCCTGCGCGCGCGCCGCCGCTCGGATGGCATCCGTGGCTTCTTCCACCAACAAGGGCTCGCCGCCCGCCACCAAATAGGCGTGGCCGAGGGAACGCTGCAGGTCGCGACCGAGAGCTTCTGGAGGCAAACGCATGGCGACAGTTTGCCATCCCCCGGGCAGTTCGTGCCGTGAAAAAATGTTATGTTGTAACTGTGAAGCGTTTGTCTTACCGCTGGGGCGCCCTGCTCAGCCTGGCCTTGGTGGCTTGGCTGTGGTTGGCTGTGGTCCACGTTCACGCCGATGCCAGCACCAGCGCCAACCACCCGGTTTGCGAACTTTGCGCCGGTCTGGACCGGGCAGCCGCACCGCCGCCAGCCCCCCTGCCGGCCTTGGCGCCGCAATCCAGCAACGCCCCAGCTCTGCCTCCCGCCATCGACGGAGCGCTCTCCGGGCCCTTCGCCCACTACTCATCACGCGCCCCTCCCCAAGCCTGAACCCGCGAGCTTGCAACAGCCACCACGGCTGTCGACATCACGTGCTTTTCAGACTTGAGGATTGACCATGCTCCGTCTCCGTTCGAGACTGCCGCGCATTGGCGCCGCAGCCGTATTCATCATCCCGTTGTTCGCTGCCGCCCCCTTGGCAGGCGCCACTCCCCAAACCGACGCACCGCCCGAAGCGCCCCACGCTGACCGCGCCGCTGAGCAGATCATCGTCACCGCCACTGCCTTGCGCGAATCTCCACTGGATGTGGCG
>CALPVO020000129.1 GCA_943327025.2 Janthinobacterium lividum | reverse complement strand
TGGCTAGGCATGCCGCAACTGCAGCCAAGCGCCCAGCGCCGCGAACACGGGCGCCGAATCGGTTTCGTTGAAAATCTCGTGGTACAGCGTCTCGAAGCAGTGGGAGACGACCACGTTCGCAGGCGCTACGGCGGCAAACGCCCGGCTGCCACGCGGGTTCACCAAACGGTCCTGCCCGGCATAGAGCAGCAAGGTTGGAACCTTCCATCGTGGTGCTTGCGCCAACACGTGTTCCCCTTCACTTGCGACGAAAGCCCCGAGCCGCGCGCAGATGCGGTCGTGCACGAGTGGGTCGTCGAGGTAGGCCTGCACCACGGTGGTGTCGTGCGACAGATACTGCGGTTGCAGCCCGTTGCCGAGCGTCAGGTTTGGCCAAAGAGCCGGCAGCCAGCCAACGACGGCGCGTTGCCAGGCGGCCATGTCGACTGCCAAGGCAGGTGCCGAAAGCACTACGCCGTCGGGAACGATGAGGCCGCGGGCGACGGCCGCAGACACCACCAGACCGCCGAGACTGTGGCCCAGCACCGTGACGCGGTGCCCGGGGGCATGCTCCGTACGGAGTGTGGCTAGCACTTCGGCGAGATGCTCCAGAAGTTGGTTTTCACGCTGCAGGCCGCCGCGCGGCCCACTGGAACGACCGTGGCCATAATGGTCGTAGGCGCGAACTGCATGCCCCTGTAGGTTCAGCCAGTCGGCCACGTGCGCGTAGCGGCCGGAGTGTTCGCCCAAGCCATGCACGAGCAACACCGTGGAGTTCGCATCGGCCAATGGCCAGTCGCTGCAGGCGAGTTCGGCGCCGTCGGTCATGCGCAGGGTGGTGTTTTGCATGGGACTTCCGGGAGTTTGGTTGGGTATGGCGCTGAACCGAGCTACGGCCTTGTACGAAGATTGGCGTTCGCGCGAGCCGATAGTATCTTTGTTTGCCGTGTTCAGCGACGGCCCCGTCTGGAGATCGCCATGACCCTACCGCCGTATGTCAGTGACCATCCGACCCGCGCCGCCGTCGAGGCGATGCGCGGTAACGTCGTCATCGAATTTGGCGTGGACTGGTGCCCGCATTGCCAGCAGGCGGCAGGCCCGGTTTCTAAGGCTTTGGCTGCGGCCACGCTGCAATATCTGCGCCTAGAGGACGAACGCACCCGTCCACTCGGCAGGAGTTTCAAAGTGAAGCTCTGGCCCACGCTGCTGTTCTTGCAGGACGGCGTGGAAGTGGCACGTGTAGTGCGGCCAGCTACTGTGGCCGAGGTAGCTGCAGGGCTGGAGCAGCTGGGTTCACACAGGGAGGTACAGCCATGACGATGACTTCAGGCGGCTGCCTTTGCGGCGCCGTGCGTTACGAGTTCGCTGGCGCGCCGCTTTGGGCCGGCTACTGCCATTGCGAAAGCTGTCGCCGCACCACCGGCGCTCCGGTGGCCGCGTTCATCGGGGTGCAGCAAAGCGCCGTCAGCTTCAGTGGCGAGCCGCCGAGTATTTTTCCTTCATCGGCCGGGGTAGAGCGCTGGTTCTGCGGTGCCTGCGGTTCGCCGTTGGCCTATGTGGGCGAGCGCTGGCCCGACGAAGTTCACTTGTATACCGCTTCTCTCGACGACCCTGCGCAGCATCCGCCGCGGTTCCATGTTAACTGCCGTGAGCAGTTACCTTGGCTGGTGCTTGGCGATTCGCTGCCCCGCTTCGCAGTCACTTCGGCTGAAGAGTGACCACGAAGCGAGGGTAGGGCTTAGGCCTTCGGCGGGCCCGGAAAGAAGGCGTTCGTGCGGCGGATGTAATCCGCATAGCCCGGGCGCCGCTCGCCGATATCCTTTTCCAGTAAGGCGACGCCGGAGACCTTCAGCAGCAGGCCGGTCATGAGCAGTGGGCCGAGGAAACTCCACCACGCGCCAGCCGCCAGCGCGATGAGGAAGAAGCCCCACCAGATGCAGAAGTCGCCGAAGTAGTTAGGGTGGCGCGTATAGCGCCACAGGCCCTGGTCCATGACCTTGCCGGCGTTGGCGGGGTTGCGCTTGAACACGGTGAGCTGCCAGTCGCCAACCGCCTCAAAAATGAAGCCGACGAACCAAAGCGCGGCACCGGCGTAGTCGAGCATGCCCAGCGGAGCGGTACTACCCATGGCACCCAGCAGCGGCAAGCCGATAATCCAGGCCAGCAGGGCTTGAATGCCGAATACGCGCCACAGACTCTTGTAGCGGAAGTTGGGTTCGTTACGCGCACGCATGGCTTGGTAGCGGCGGTCTTCTTCGTGGCCCCAATTGCGTGCGGTGAGGTACACCGCCAAGCGCACCGACCAGAACAGCACGAGCCATACCAGCAGTTGACCACGTTCAGACTGGATGGGCCCCGTATGGAAGTAGGCGCCGGCGGCGACGAGGAACAGCAGCGACCAGCAGCTGTCGACGATGTCGACGTTGTTCTTCACCAGCGAAATGATCCAGCCAACAACAGCCAGCGCTGCCATGTAGGGCAGTGCCTGCGTGTAAAGCGCGAAGTCGAACATATCTGTCCCTCCAGGATGCGTCGTTCGTGATACTTGGTAGACGGCTTCGATTTAAGGAGAGCCTAGCATGACCGTGCGCCGTCGGACTTCGGCCTCCATGAATACGGGGCTAGTGAAATCTACTGGCATGTCTGCGGTGCCGGTTCGCCTTCCGGCGGGACCCGCTTTACTTCCAGAAATTGCACCTTCGGTGGGAGGGTGGGTGCCAGTGTGATGCTGGCTTGCAGCGTTCCACGTTCGCAGTCGAGCAGCCAAACACCGCGCAAAGCGTTTTCCAGCCGCGTTGAGCCACTGCGGAAATGGCAGGTGCCCACTTCCTGACGCAAGGCGTCGAATGATTGACGACGACGATCCTTGGCGGAATCGAGGTAAAGGTTCATCGCCGCCATACGCTCCGCAATGACATCGTCCCATTGTGATATCAGTGCGTTCACGTTCGCTTGTGCGGTGGTGAAGGCGGGCGAAGGCTGCACCATGCGAGGCTGTAGTGCACCGGTCGCGCGCAGAGCATCGAACGCCGTGTCGAACACCTTGCCCCAGGGCGTGTAGGTGCGGCTGCCGAACCCTATGAGGCCGACGCCATATTCCGGAAGCCAGCGCATCTGCGAACCGAAGCCCGGCAGACCACCGGTATGCGCGACTACATGGCGGAAATGGCAAGTCTGGGAAATGCGCAGCCCATAGCCGTATGAAGCCACATTCAGAAGCGCATTGCCGTTGGCGTCACGGGTAACGGTAGTGGTATTGGGGCGCCACGCTTGCTGCATCTCGCGTAGCGACGAGCGCCTCAAGGGCGCCGCTTCAAGTTCACTTCGCGGTGGCCAAGCCGCCAGAAAGACGCCGACATACTTGGTCAGATCGTCGATGGAAGTAAGCATGCCGCCCATAGCGCCAAATGCCCCGTTCGCCAGTTGTGGCTCCTCCTTCCACTGGTCGTCTTCCCAGCGATAGCCGTGGGCCAACCTGGCGGCGGGCACCGCGGACGGCTCCAAGGTGGTGGAGTCCATGTGCAGCGGTCGCAGAATCTTCTGTTCGACGTATTGCGTGTAAGGCATGCCAGAAACCCGCGTGACTACACGGCCGAGAATGGCAAAGCCGTAGTTCGAGTATTCGTAGGCAGTGCCCGGTGGGTTCGAGAATGGAATGCCCTCGCGGAGGAAAGCTGTGAGCTCCTCTTCGGATCGTGCCAGTTGCTGGTCGCCCCAAGGGTTGTCTTCGGGGAATCCGCCGCTATGGGTGAGCAAGTGACGTAGTGTCAGTCGCGGCGAATCTGTCGTGGGGTAGCGCAGCGCGCGTAGTTCCGGCACATACCTCTCGGCAGGATCATCAAGCGAAAGCTTGCCGGCATCGCGCAATTGCAGGATGGCCATGGCGGTGAAGCTCTTGGTCATGGAAGCAATGCGGAACACGGTGTCGCCTGCTACCGGCTGCTGGTTGGCCAGATTGCGAAAGCCGGCGGTGCCGATATGCGCCACCTTGCCATCCACCACGATGCCCCAGGCCGCGCCGGGTACCTGTTCCCGTTCTAGAAAATCTCTGACGAGGCGATCGACTTCAGGAAAGGCCGCTTCGAGCTTGGCGCTGCGGGCCGGGTCGGCAAATTGCGCGTGCGTTGGCGACGCCCAGAGCAGGCCAACCACGGAGAGTGTCAGCAGTGTCGCGATGAAGTGATGCCGATTGCGGTACATGTTCAGTCCACCAGTTGGTCGTTGCGCAGGCCGGCCCTTTCCAGATGGATAGGCAGGACGCGCCCGTAAAGCTGTCGGGTTCGTTCCGGGCTACCCACCATCTCGGGGCGCTCGGCATAGCTGAAGATGGCCACATAGCGGGTGACTGGCCCGGAGAGTGGCGCCACCCGGTGCAATGAATAGCGACCCTTGAAGATTTGCAGATCGCCGGGCTCGAGAACCAGTGTGCGGATGAGCGAGGCATCTCCGTCAAGCACGCGTTCCACCCCCGGATAGTTCTCGTCCGAGGGAGTTCGCAGGTGCGGGCTGTACTCAAAATCGCCACCGTGATTGGCATTCTGTATGGCCAGCGTGACGGTGTAGTTATTGGTATCGAAGTGCCACGGGAAACCGCCACCAGCCTCTGCCAAGTTGACGATGACATCGGCGAGTGGGTCACCGTAGCGGTGAAATTCTTTTTCGCGAAGCGCTTCCTGAATAAACGGAGCAAACGCCGGCCATTCATAGAGGGCGCGCAACGCGCTATCGCTGCCAAAATGGTCTGCCGGAACGAAGGCGTTTGACCGGTCGTAGAACCGGCGCAGCGGATGGCTTTCGGTATATTCCGGGTGGTCTTGCGTGAAGTAAGGGTTGGTGCGGTTGAAGTTGCGGTGCCCATGCGGCGCCACGCGATCGCATTCCGCTACCAAGGCCGGCAAGTGCTCTGGGCGTATGAACTGCTTGAGCACGGCGCAGCCCACTGTGTCCAGTTGTTCCTGGAGGCCACGAAGCAACTGCTCTCTGGCCGGGCCTGTGAGATGCAAGGGGTAGCGGTCGGTGTCTACCAGCGCGCTAGGATCGATGAATGGCATGGTCTCTCCAGCGTTAGCGCAAGGTGACTGGCGCGGTCGCCAGAACCGTTGGTGAATCGTCGAGCATCAGGCGCACCTCATAGCGACCTGCAGGCAGTGGCTTGCCGTCGTTGATGGTCGGCAGTTCTAGTGTGCCAAGGGTACGGCCTTGAAGATAGGTTTGGTGCAATAGGGTTTCACTGCCTTGAGGCTCGAGCCGGAACAAGCCCACCCAGTCGAAGCGATGCCCCCGCATGTTTTGCCAGCTAACTTGGAGCCGCCGGCCCGCAGTGGGTTGCCCGGCGACCACCTCTGTTTGCTTGGCCTTGCGGGATAGGGTGCTGTCTACAGCGAGGCGTACGGCCAGTTGTGGTGGTCGGGCGCCGTCGATGATGGCAAAGCGAGTGCGTTTCAGTTCGTGTTGTTTTTCATCCAGCAATACGGCGTCGTATTCACCCGTGGCCAATCCCTGTGAAGAGAAGCGGGCAAAGCGGCGCCAGGCGGTAATGTCCTCGTGCGCAAAGCGTAGGGCTGGTGTCGGCGGAGCACCCGCGTTTACTACAACGACTGTCCAGCCTTCCGCGGTCGGGTCGAAGCCGCGAACGTGGAGTTCATCACCCACGTGTACGACTGCGGGCTCCACGGCGATCATCGCCGGTGCTGCCAACGGCAACACCTCGAACGTCGACACCACGGCACGGTGATCGCTGGGCCACGGTGTGACGCTGGCATCGACACCGCTGCCGCCGGGTTCGCCGAATACGCGGCTATCCAGTGTGGCCACCGGGCCGCCGCTGAAGATGAAGTCGATGCGGTCGAGGGTTTCGCGAGGCCGGATGTAAGGCGCCGGCATGCCGGCCGTCCAAGTCAGTCCCGGCACCGTGGTCGGGTCCGGGTGTGCTTCGCGGAAGGAGTCGCGAAGCCCGGCCGCTTCCAGCAGTGCGATTGAGGGCCAAGCTACTGGGTAGCGAATGGCATCAGGCCGGAGACCTTGCATGGCAGGGGTCCAATCCCGATGCGAGGGCGTGTTGAAGTCGCCGGTGAGGAATACAGGCGTTCTGTCGGTGCCAAGCTTGCCGAGTGGTTGCAGTGCGCGCGCCGAAGGCAAACGCGCTTTCGCTTCCAAGGCCAGAACTGCCGCTAGATCTTCACCATCGCGTATTGCTTCCGGACCATAAAGGTCGCTGGGGAAGTGCGTATTCGCTACCGCCACCACTTCGCCAGGACGAACCATCAGCCACGCGGGCAAGGCATCGTCATCCAGCGCTGTGGTGCCATAGGGCGGCGTGCCCGGCTGGGTTCTGATGCCCACTCCACTGTCGAAGAGTGGGTAGCGTGCCATGAGGTTGCGACGCTTGTCGTGATACGGATAACCCGCCATGGCCGCAAGGCGCGCCAAGTTGCCTTCAGG
>CALPVO020000128.1 GCA_943327025.2 Janthinobacterium lividum | reverse complement strand
GCCACCAGTTGAATGACCAAGTCCGCAGTAGACGCCACCGCAGGGACCCTCTCCGGCCATTCCACCAACACCAACGCAGCCTCGCGCAGGCCCCGGAAGTCCAGCGCCTCGACTTCTTCCGCCCCGGCCAAGCGGTACCAGTCTAGGTGGTGAACCTCGCCGACCGTGGTCTGGTAACTCTCCACGAGGGTGTAGGTGGGGCTGCGAACGGCGCCCGCCACCCCCAAGGCGCGGAGCAGAGCACGGGCCAGCGTGGTCTTACCCGCACCCAGATCACCCTCCAGTGTGACGAACACCGGCTTGTCAGCCCGCGGCAAAACCGCTGCCAGCGCGGCCCCCAAGGTCTGGGTCGCGGCCTCGTCAGGTAAATCGAGCCGCAGCACCGTAGTCATTCCTGCTCTAGCCCGTTCAGCACGGCGCGCAGATGAGGAAACAAGTCAGAGGCCAACAGACCGCGCTCGCCATGCTGCGCCGCCGCCCTATCACCGGCCGCCGCGTGGGCCAGCACGGCAAGGGCCGCTACGCCTGCCCAACCGACCGCGTCGCGGCGCGCATAGCCCCAAGCGGGGTCGCAGACGTCCTGCGCCGCCAAGGCGGCGCAAACCCCCGCCAGCACATCACCCATACCGGCCGTGCCCATGCCCGGATTACCGAGTTCACAGGCCACCGGTACCGCCAGCTCATGTCCCATTGTCAGCGTAGCCGCCCCCTTCAGCACCACCGTGGCACCGAAGCGCTCTACCAAGGCGCGCACTGCCCCCACGCGGTCCGCCTGCACGGTGGCTACCGATACGCCAAGCAACTTGGCCGCCTCACCCGGATGAGGCGTCAGCATGAAAGCGGCGCCCAGACGCTGCGGCACGGCGGCGAGCAACACCAAGGCGTCAGCGTCAAGCACCACTGGACGGCCCGCCGCCGCACCAATAACACCAGCCAACAGGGCGCTACCCCAATCGTTCCGCCCCAACCCCGGCCCGCACACCATAGCGTCCGCACCCGCTAACTGCGCAACCAACTCCGCACCCATCTCAGCGCCGCGTACCATCAGTTCCGGGCAGCCTGCCACAACGGCGGTGGCATGTTCGGCGCGGGTCAATACGGTTACCCGTCCCGCCCCGCAGCGCAGCGCCGCCTCGCCCGCCAAGCGCACCGCGCCTGGCATGCCAACGTCGCCACCCACCACCACCACGTGCCCGTGTCGCCCTTTGTGGGCATCGCGCGCCCGCCGCGGCAAACCGGCCAGCGTCTGCCGAGGCAACTGCCACAGCAGGGGCTGTGCCTCTTCGGCAAACGCAGCCGGCGGGACGCCGAGCGTGTGCAGGCGCGCCCGCCCGGCCAACCCTGGGTTCAAGAACAGTCCGGCCTTCCAGCCGACGAAAGTGCTGGTGAATTCAGCACGAACAGCCGCGCCCAACGCTTCGCCGGAATTGGCGTCCATGCCCGACGGCACATCGATGGACAGCACGGGCTTACCCGCTGCATTAACGGCCTCGATCACCTCCGCCCAAGCGCCCACCACCGGGCGCGACAAACCTGTGCCCAACAACGCATCCACGACTATCTCTGCGACGGCCAATGCGGCGGACAACTCTGCGGCGGGTAGGGCCACCCCACCAACTGCCTGCCAGTCCTGTGCCGCCAGCAAGGCATCGCCCGACAAATTCTCGGGCGCTGCCAAGGCGACCAACGAGACGCACAGGCCTGCGGCCCGGGCTAATGTAGCGACGTCGTAGCCATCGCCACCATTGTTGCCAGCACCGCAGACGACCAGCACGCGTCGGACGCTGGGCCAGCGCCATTGCAAATCCGTCAGCACGGCAGCGGCCGCAGCACGCATCAGTTCGCGACCAGGCAAGCCATGATCGCGCTGGGCAGCAAGGTCCGCAGCACGCACTGCAGCGGCCCGATACACCGGAACAAAAGGCAACAACGACTCCATGGTGGCAGTATAGGTCGACAGCCGCCGCGCAGCAGTGGCGCACCCCGCATACACCCCACTTCTACCGATGCCGCCGTGAACCACGACGAAAACGAAACCGCCCTCCCCGCCAATAACAGCGACTTACCGAACGAAGCGGCGCTGGCTGCATTGGCGCGAGAAGTGAAAACGCTAGCGCGTGACCTCGGCTTTACGGACGTGGGCATTGCGGGAGTGGACCTGCCGGAAGATGAGGCGCGATTGCTCGCGTGGCTGGAAGCCGGCCTGCACGGGTCGTTGCATTACATGGAACGCTTCGGCGCCCAACGCGCCCGGCCGGCCGAACTGAAACCCGGAACGCTGCGGGTCATCAGTGTGCGCCTCGACTACTACCCTTCCACCGCCGCCGATCCGGGCGAAGTCCTGGAAGACGCCACGCTGGGCTATGTGTCGCGCTACGCGCTCGGCCGCGACTACCACCGGCTCATGCGCAACCGCCTGCAGGACCTTGCCGAAGCACTCACTGCCAAACTTGGCGCCTTCGGACACCGCGTGTTTGTGGATTCCGGGCCGGTCATGGAAAAACCGCTCGCCCGCAATGCGGGCCTCGGCTGGATAGGCAAGCACACCAATCTGCTATCGCGTGAAGCCGGCAGTTGGTTCTTCCTTGGCGAACTGTTTGTGGCTTTGGCATTACCCGTCGATAGCGCGCCCGAGGATCACTGTGGCAGTTGCACCGCTTGCCTCCACGCTTGCCCCACGGGCGCCATCATCGCGCCCTACCAACTCGATGCGCGACGCTGCCTGTCTTACCTGACAATTGAAAACGAAGGCAGCATCCCGGAGGAATTCCGTACGGCGCTGGGTAATCGTATTTACGGCTGTGATGACTGCCAACTCGTTTGCCCTTGGAACAAATACGCACGCTTTACGCGCGAGGCCGCCTTCGAACCCCGGCATGGGCTTGATGCGGCGCGCTTGGTGGACTTGTTTGCGTGGACCGAAGAGCAGTTTCTGGAACGCTTGGCCGGCAGCGCTATCCGGCGCATCGGCCACGAACGCTGGCTACGCAATATCGCCGTGGCACTGGGGAATGCACCGTCCTCAGCCGCTGTGATAGCAGCTCTTGGAGCCCGGCGCGCTAACGCAACGCCGTTACTGCAGGAGCATATCGACTGGGCGCTCAGCCGCCACGCAGCGACTTGAGCGGGTCGCCGGAGCGTAACGGGTGGTAGTAGTGCCGGCCACGCACGGTGCGCTGAATGACAGCGTAGAGGTCTTCGAAATCGCCAGCATCTTCGGCCGGGTTGATTTCAGCGGCGTTCACAATGAGTAAGGGGGAGCCGTCATAGCGGTGGAAATAGCCGGTGTAAGCGTCCAGCAAGCGCTCGAGGTAAGCGCGGTCCATACCCTGCTCATAGCCAATGCCCCGCCTTACAATCCGCTCCAGCAGCACTTCCACCGGCGCCTGCAGATACACCACCAGGTCGGGACGCGGCGCCTCCACGGCCATCTTCGCGTACACCTGCTCGTACAGCGCGAACTCCTCGTCATCGAGTGTCACGCGAGCAAACAAGCGGTCCTTGGCCAGCAGATAATCACCCACACGGTGCGGCGCGAACAGGTCTGCTTGACGCAATGCCTGTAACTGGCGCGCCCGCTGGAACAGAAAATACAACTGCGCCGGCAAAGCTCCCGTGCGCGGGTCGCGGTAGAAGCGCTCGAGGAACGGGTTTTCATCCGCCTGTTCCAGCACCAGTTCGGCGCCAGTGGCCGCGGCGATCCGGCGAGCAAGTGCAGTTTTGCCAACGCCAATTGGGCCTTCTACGACGACGAAGCGCTGCGTCAAGGGCTGGCGTGAGCCCGGGGAAGGGCCGGAGGAAGACCCTGCGGAAGTCGTGATGGAGCCCGTCGCTTCACTATTCACGCCGCCACTCCCTTAGAGGTTGAGTCGCTCCAACCCGGCGCCGTCTGCCGCTGCCGCCAAGACAACCACCCGCCCCTGTCCAGGGACCGAGAGCGTGGGCGCTATTTCGGCCAAAGGATACAGCACGAAGGCGCGCCGGGACATTTCCGAATGCGGAACGGTGAGCCCGGGTTCGTCGACCTGCCCAGCACCATAGACCAACAGGTCCAAATCGAGCGTACGCGGGCCCCAGCGCAACTCACGCTGTCTTCCCTGCACCCGCTCCTCAGCCAGCAATGCGTCCAGCAACTCGCGCGGCGACAACTGGGTGAGCAGCCCGGCCACAGCGTTGACGAAGGGCGGCTGCTCTACCGGGCCGACAGGTGGGGTGTGCCACAAGGAAGAACGCGCCACCAACCGCGTCTGCGGCAGACCAGCCAGTTGCGTGAAAGCCCTGAGGATGCGCTCCACCGGGCCATCGAGGTTGCTGCCCAAGCCGACATAGACCGGCTGCCAGACAGTTCCCTCAGCCATCGGCGGGGCCACCGCCCGCACCGCGCGGCCGGCGGGTTCGACGACGACGACGGCGCTTGGCAGGCGCCCCGTCAGGGCCGGACTCTTCGCCAGCCTCGCCGTCCACTTCCTCTTCGGCGCCGGCGGACTCTGCGGACTGTCCAACGCCTTGTACCTGAGGCGTCGTGCCCAGCGCCAGCGCCATCTCGACACGCTGGTCGTGGTCAGCCAACTGCACATCCGTCCAGAACTTCGCGAGTTCCATGTCGGCCAGTCCGCACTCGGCGCGCAGCAAGAAGAGATCGTACGCGGCACGGAAGCGCGGATGGTTCAACAGCATCAGCATGCGCTTGCCATCGCGACGTTCAAACTTCGGCTGCATGACCAGCAGTTCGCGCAGCGGCAAGGTGAATCGCTTCGGGATGGCAATGCGCTTCACCTGCGCCGAGGCAATTTCGTCGCAAGCCGCGCCCAACGCCTGTCCGAAGGCTGAAGAGGTGTGGGCCAACCCCGGGTGACGTCGCTGCGCCAGCGCGTCAATGGCTGGATAGAGCAAAGTCGCAAACAGAAACGTCGGCGTCACGGGACGGTCGGCAGCCACCCGCTCATCGCCACCGGCCAAGCCCGCGTTGACGAAGTTCCGCCAACGCCCAGATGCATCGCCGTGGAGGGCGGAGTGCAGCGAGGGGAACATGGGAGCCAGCAGGTGGTAACGCTCCAGCACTTCCAGCGTATTGCGAGCGTGGCCAGCGAGAAACAGCTTCAAGGTCTCATCGAACAAGCGCGCTGGCGGCACGCTGGCCAGTAGCGGCGCCAGTTCGCGCATGGGCGCTTCAGTTTCCGGGTGGATACTGAAACCTAGCTTTCCCGCGAAACGCACGGCACGCAGCAAACGCACCGGATCTTCGCGATAGCGCTGTTCCGGGTCGCCAATGAGACGCAGCACGCGGTCGCGCACGTCTTGCACGCCCCCTACGTAGTCCCACACGGAGAAATCCGCGATGTTGTAGTAGAGCGCGTTGCAGGTGAAGTCGCGGCGCCAGACATCGTCGTCGATGGAGCCATAAACGTTGTCACGCAGCAGGCGACCGGCGTCATCCGTAATGCGGACCTCCGCCGACGGACGGCGTAGGTCCGCGTGGAGGTCTTCTGCCGGGTGCTCGTCATCCGTCTCTTCGGGTGCCGCCGCTGCGCGGAAGGTAGCGACTTCAATAATCTCGCCGTTCCAGTGCACATGGGCCAAGCGGAAACGTCGGCCAATGAGGCGGCAATTACGGAACACGCGGCGGAGGTCTTCCGGGTGCGCATCAGTAGCGATGTCGAAATCTTTCGGCTCGAGCCCCAGAAGCAAATCGCGAACCCCGCCCCCGACCAAAAAAGCCTGGTAACCGGCGTCTTTTAGACGGTAGAGCGTCTTCAGGGCGGCGTTGGAGATGGATGCCCGGGAGATGGAGTGCTCCGACCGGGAGACGATCGAGGGGGTTGAGGTGACCTGCATAAATGCTATGATAGCAGGCTCTCGTGAAGCTCCCATCGTCTAGAGGCCTAGGACACAGCCCTCTCACGGCTGGTACGAGGGTTCGAATCCCTCTGGGAGCGCCATTCCTCAACTCAGTAGATGAGGAATCTAGAAAAGCCCACCCCTTGCGGTGGGCTTTTTCATTTTGGCGTTCACCGCCCCACTGGTAGTTCCGACGCGTTCGCGGCGAGCCTTGTACGTATAAACCACCATGTCGGGATAGTTTACGTTAAAACGAAAAGACGCATCAGGAACTGCGTATCACCTTGAATGCCTTGGAAATATTCGGTTGGCGCGGGTTTTGCATAAGGGTAAACACTGAGTGCTTTTCCGAACCCTCCATCTCAAGGACCCCCCTCATGGAAGACTATCGCCGCCCTGGCATCACGGCCCTTGCTGCCGCGCTTCTTGCCGCCCCTCTGGCTGCCTTTGCGTGTACCGTCGATTCGGCCAAACCGT
This sequence comes from Janthinobacterium lividum, assembly GCA_943327025.2. Lineage (GTDB taxonomy): Bacteria > Pseudomonadota > Gammaproteobacteria > Steroidobacterales > Steroidobacteraceae > CAIOHZ01. The sequence continues at coordinate 190 of CALPVO020000128.1, read as the reverse complement.
TCACGTCCGGGCCACTGGACAAACAAGGCATGTTCTCGGAATGGGTCGTCGACAGCAACGGCGTGGCCCTGCAGGCCTGCGTCGACAGTTACACCAATGACGGCAATCCGGCACCGTGCTTCTATGACCCCATCGAAGTCGGCAATCCTCTCTCCGAAGCACTCGGACGTGGTGGTGAAGCGTTTTTGTT
>CALPVO020000127.1 GCA_943327025.2 Janthinobacterium lividum | reverse complement strand
TGGCCGCGCTGCTTGGTTGGCGACTGTGGAAGCAACAACAACGAGTTAAAGCTCACTAAGGCCTTCCTTACGGAATGCCAGCCCCACTGGCACGCGAACCGCGACTTCCCGACTTGGCAGGCCAAGCCGCCAGCCCAACGCCGGCCAGGACCAAGGCAGCCCCGGGGTAGAAAGCCGCTGCAGGCACCTCCCCGAGCAAACCCCAAGCCAGCAAACCTGCAATGACCGGCTCGCCGAGAATGGTGAGGCTCACGACGGCTGGCGGCACCGACCGAACCGAATAGTTGAAACCGCCGTGGCCAATACATTGCGACACAATGGCCACGCCGAGCAACGCGCCCCAAGAGTTAGAGGAAATCTGCCCGACCTGCCACGCCGCCGACGTCCCGGTGAAAAACACCAGCGTCCACGCCACGACAGCCGCTACGGCATACGAATGGGCAACAAACTGCCCAAAGCGCAGTACGCGCTGAGCTGCCTCGGCCACCAGCAGATAGACCGCCATGAACACCGCGCTGGCCACGGCCAGCAGGTTCCCCAGACTGATGCCTGCTGAAACTTCGCCGCCGACCAAAACGACGATCCCGGCGGCAGCCAGTAGCAAGGCCGCCCATTGCCGCGGCTGCGGCCGGCGCCCGAGAACCGCCCAGCCGATTAGCAGTACCCACACGGGAGTGGAGTCCGCCAGCAGCGTACTTTCAGCCACCGTGGTGAGCCCGAGCGAAGTAATCCACGTCGCAAAGTGCAGCGCCAGCAGCAAGCCGCAAGCAGTGGCCTGCCAGCGTGCCCGCAAGACATCAGCAGCGAGGTAAGACTCGGCCACCGGCGCCGGATGAAACCGCTGCCACACGAGCCGGGCGACCCAGACGATGAGCGTGGCGAGCGTTACCCGCCAAGCGGTGACCGCCAACGCGGGCATGGCTGCCCAACGGGCGAACAGGCCGCCGAAGGAAACCGACAGCAGGGCAACGGCCAGTACCAGTCCCGGCGGCAACGGGCCTGGCCGCATGCGCGTGTTAGCCGCGCGGCGCGCGCACTGCCATCGCGGGGCGCAGCCGTTCGTCGAGCGAAACCAGCAAGCCTTCGGTGGTCGGCCAGTCGATGCAGGCGTCGGTCACAGACACGCCGTACTTCAACTGCGACAAGTCCGCCGGGATGGGCTGGCTGCCCCAATGCAAGTGGCTTTCCAGCATGAGCCCGACAATAGAGCGGTTGCCCTCCACCACCTGGTTGGCGCAGTTCTCTGCCACCAGCGGCTGCAGGCCAGGGTCCTTGTTCGAGTTGCCATGGCTGCAGTCGACGACGATGTTGGCTGGTAGACCCGCCTTGCGCAGTTCCTGCTCCGACAAGGCAATGTTCACCGAGTCATAGTTGGTGCGTCCACCGCCGCCGCGGAGCACGAGATGGCCATGGGCATTCCCACGCGTACGCATGACGGCGCTCTGGCCGCCCTCGGTGATGCCGAGGAAATGGTGCGGACTACGCGCGCTCTGCAAGGCGTTGATGGCCACCGACAACGAACCGTCCGTGCCGTTCTTGAAACCCACGGGCGTGGACAGGCCGCTGGCCATCTCGCGGTGCGTCTGGCTTTCGGTGGTGCGGGCGCCAATGGCAGTCCATGTCACGAGGTCGCCCAGATACTGCGGCATGATGGGATCCAGCGCCTCGGTGGCTGCCGGCAAGTCGTTTTCAGCCAGCCACAGGAGCAGTTCGCGCGCCTTGGCGATGCCCTTCTCGATGTGGAAGGAATCGTCCATATCGGGGTCGTTGATGAGGCCCTTCCAGCCCACCGTGGTGCGCGGCTTCTCGAAGTACACGCGCATGATGATGAACAACGAATCCTTAACGCGCGCGGCCAGTTCCTTCAGACGCAGCGCATATTCCTTGGCGGCGGCGATGTCATGGATGGAACACGGGCCCACCACCACGAACAGGCGTGGGTCGCGGCCTTCCAGAATGGCACGCACAGTTTCGCGTGAGCGATAGACAAATTCCTCGATGCCCTCAGGCTGCGGGAGTTGCAGCTTGATCTCGGCGGGCGTGGGCAGCACATCGGCCGCGAGAACATTCGTATCGACAAGACGGGTGGACATCGGCGAACCTTCAGCAGCGTTTTATGAACCAAACGCGCGAAGTATACCCGCCCGGCAGTGCCTTCAGCCGAACACCCAATCCGGCACACCCTGCCAACCGCGGGTGAGTTCCTTGTCGAGCACTTTCCAGTCCGGTTCGTGCTGGCCCACCGTGGCCCAGAAGCGATCCGAATGGTCCATGTGCCGGGTATGCGAAAGTTCGTGGATGAACAAATAACGCACCACTGCCGGCTGCTGAAACAGCAGGCAGACGTTCAGGCTGATGGTGCCCGAACGCGAACAACTGCCCCAGCGGGTGCGTTGGCGACGGACCTGAGCACGGGAATAGGCAAAACCTTGGTGAATAGCCACTTCGGCCAACCACGGCACCAGCCGCTGCTTGCCGGCGTCCAGCAACCAGTGGTGCAGCACGGGCGTGGCAGTTCTCCAATCGAGCGGACCGCGGTAGTGCAGACCACCTTCCCCCTCGATGATGGCCGGTCTCCCGGTGGCCGCCGACCAATGCAGTTGCAGCCGTTCTGCTGTGGCGCGGAGGTCGATGTGTTCGGGCAGCTTGCGTACCGCAGGCAGGCGCGCCCGGAACTCTTCTACCTTCGCATCGATCCATCGCCGATGACGCGCCACAAAGGCCTCGATGGCCTTTGGACTGGTACGCGGGGGAACCACTATCTCCACGCGTCCGCCCGGGTACACGCGAACCGTCAGGCGACGAGTCCGCCCGCTCACTTTCACTTCCCAGGTGGGCTCGGTCGGCTGCGCGTCGAACAGCGACAGCTGATCGCTCCGTTCAGGAACGGGGCTGGCAGGCAGACCATGGCGAGGCTTCATGGCAGAGTAGTTTACAGGCGCGCGGCCAGCTCCGTGCCTTCGCGGATGGCCCGCTTGGCATCCAGTTCTGCTGCTAGCGCTGCACCGCCAATGATGTGCACGGGTTTGCCCGCGGTACGCAAGGGCGCTTCCAACTCACGCAGCGGCTCTTGGCCTGCACAGACGACGACATGGTCGACGTCCAGGACCTGCTCACTGCCACGCGCCCGCAGATGCAGGCCAGCGTCGTCGATTTTCAAGTACTCGACGCCGCCCCAAGCCTGGACACCGCGGCGCTTCAGCACCGCGCGATGAATCCAGCCGGTGGTTTTCCCCAAACCCTTGCCGGGCGAGCCTTCCTTGCGCTGCAGTAGCCATACTTGCCGAGCCGCCGGCAACCGCGACGTGGGCGAGCCCACGAGGCCCCCGACCACCTCGGCTTGCGGGTCAATGCCCCACTGCGCAAGGAACGCGGGAATGGTGGCAGGGTGCGCCTCGTCCGCGGGGTGCGTTAGGAACTCCGCAACGTCAAAGCCAATGCCACCGGCGCCGATGATGGCTACGCGTGGACCAAGAGTGACGCGCCCGAGCAGCACGTCCAGATAGCCGACCACCTTCGCGTGGTCCGCACCGGGCAACGCCAAGGGACGCGGCGTGACGCCCGTGGCCAGTACCACTTCGTCCGCACCTTGCAGAGCCGTGGCATCGACTCGGCGCCCTAGTTGCACGTCCACCTTCAGTTCCTCCAGACGTGTACGGAAATAACGCAGCGTCTCGTGGAACTCTTCCTTGCCCGGAATGCGCTTGGCGATATTGAACTGCCCGCCAACCTCATTGGCACCATCGACCAGCGTGACGATGTGGCCCCGCTCAGCCAGCGTGGTGGCACAAGCCAACCCCGCCGGCCCCGCGCCCACTACAGTGATGCGCTTGGCTGCCGTAGCCGGACGAACCACCAGTTCCGTTTCGTACACCGCACGCGGGTTCACCAGGCAAGAAGCACGCTTCTGCTCGAACACATGGTCAAGGCAAGCTTGGTTGCAACCAATGCAGGTGTTGATAGCCGCGGCGCGGCCGGCAGCAGCCTTGTTCACGAACTCGGCATCGGCAAGCAACGGGCGCGCCATCGACACCATGTCGGAGTGGCCTGCGGCCAGCACCTGCTCGGCTACCGCTGGGTCGTTCATACGGTTCGTGGACACCAACGGCACACGCACCGCGCTGCGCAGCTTGGCGGTTACCCAAGTGAACGCTGCACGCGGCACGGACGTGGCGATGGTAGGCACACGCGCTTCGTGCCAGCCAATGCCGGTGTTGATGATGGTGACACCCGCCTGCTCGAGGCCTTGCGCCAGCGCCACGATATCTTCCCAATCATTACCCTGCTCCACCAAGTCGAGCATGGAAAGACGGAAGATGATGATGAAATTCGGACCGACCGCTTCACGGATGCCGCGCACCACTTCCAGCGCTAGACGATGACGGTTCTCGCGGCTGCCGCCGTACTCGTCCGTGCGGTGGTTGGTGCGCGGCGCGATGAACTGGTGCAGGAAGTAGCCCTCTGAACCCATCACTTCCACACCGTCGTAGCCCGCTTCCTGCGCCAACGTCGCACAACGAATGTAGGCAGCCCGCTGCCGGCGCACACCCCAAGTGGTGAGCGCACGCGGCGTGAAGCGACTGATGGGCGAACGAATGGCGCTGGCCGACACGCACAACGGGTGATACCCGTAGCGCCCCGCATGCAGAATCTGCATGGCGATCTTGCCACCTTCACGGTGTACTGCTTCCGTCACCAAGCGGTGCCGCGGCACTTCCCGGCGCGCGGACAGCTTCCCGCCGAACGGCGTGAGCCAGCCGGCAATGTTCGGCGCAATGCCGCCGGTGACGATGAGCCCCACCCCACCCCGCGCGCGCTCGGCGAAATACGCCGCGAGCTTCGGGTAGTCCGCTTCGCGGTCTTCCAGGCCCGTATGCATGGAGCCCATGAGCACGCGGTTGCGCAACTGCGTGAACCCGAGGTCCAAAGGGGCTAGCAGATGGGGGTAAGGGCTGGCGCCCGCAGCGGAAACAGTGTGGGTATTCATACGGCGAGTGTAGCCGCAGCGTGTACCCTACGCAGATGCAACCTTCCATGAATGTCGGACCAGCCGCGGCTACTGCGTCTCCGCAGACCGAGAATTTCGCCTTGCCTCCCTCCGCAGCGACGCCGAGTGTGCTACTTGAGGCCACCGGCCTCGTCAAGCACTACCCGAAAGTGAAGGCCGTGGACGGCGTCAGCCTGCAGCTCTACGCCGGTACCTGCCTTGGCCTGCTCGGCCCGAACGGCGCCGGCAAAAGCACCACCATCGAGATGCTGGAAGGCAGCCTGCCCCCCACCGCCGGCACCATTCGCTATCGTGGCGCACCATTGGGCGACCGTTTCCGGCAAGAGTCCGGCATCCAGTTCCAGAAGACTGCCCTGCAAGAGTTTCTGACGGTGCGGGAAACCGTGGAACTGTTCCACGGACTGTATGACCACACGCTACCCATCGACGAAGTACTGCGCCTGTGTGCCCTAGAGGAACTTGAAGGCCGCGACAACAAGAAGCTCTCTGGCGGGCAGTTACAGCGGTTGCTGCTGGCGGTAGCACTGGTGAATGACCCCAACGTGCTATTCCTCGACGAGCCCACCACGGGCTTGGACCCGCAGGCACGCCGTGCCTTCTGGGAATTGGTACAGGGCATCAAGGCACGCGGCACGACGGTACTCCTGACGACGCACTACATGGACGAGGCCTACGTGCTCTGCGACCGCATCATCATCATGGACCATGGCAAGTTCATCGCTGAAGGCACACCGCGTGGCCTCATCGAAGAGCACTTCGGAGAAGGCGCTGCTGAACGTCCGGGCCCCGAGGGGCGTCCGCACAACCTCGAAGACCTGTTCCTGAAACTCACCGGCCGGGATCTGCGCACGTGAACCGTAATACTCGACGCTTCGCTCCCCTGCGCCGCCTGCTGGCCCTGCTCCACGCCCGCAATCTGGAATTCGTCCGCGACCGCCGGACGCTCGGCTGGAACCTGCTGATGCCATTCGGCATCGTGTTCGCCTTCGCTTTCATCTTCTCTGGTCCGGAAAAACCGCTGTTCAAGGTTGGCATATTGACGCCGCAAGGCGTCACGCTGGCCCAAGCAAAAGCCGCGAACCTGCACCCCTTGCTCGGTACACGGTTCGTGGATTTCTACACGCCGGACAACGCCGACATAGCGGTACGCAAACTCTCCAGACACCAAGTAGACCTGTTGCTGGACCTGCGCTCCATGACGCCCGACAAGTCGGCATCGACAGCAACGGCCACCGCTATCACTACCGAGCCCGCGCACTATTGGGTGAACCCGGATTCGCCCAAGGGTTACATCACCGAACAGCTCCTGCGCCTGAACGACCGCTCCGCTGTACGCAACACGGTGAGCGGCAAAGCGATCAGCTACGTGGATTGGGTGCTCCCGGGAATACTGGGCCTGAACCTCATGTTCAGTAGCGTGTTCGGCGCTGGCTACGTCATCGTTCGTTACCGCAAGAGTGGCTACCTGCGCCGCTTGCGTGCCACGCCGCTGACCGCCTTCGAGTTCCTATCCGCTCAGG
>CALPVO020000126.1 GCA_943327025.2 Janthinobacterium lividum | reverse complement strand
ATCGTCGCCAAGATGAATGCGCTGGTGGAGCCGCAGGTGATTAGCGCGCTGTACGCCGCGGCCATCGCCGGCGTAGAGATTGACTTGATTATCCGCGGTGTGTGCGTGTTGCGGCCCGGCCTGCCCGGGGTAAGCGATCGCATCCGAGTACGCTCGGTACTGGGCCGCTTCCTGGAACATTCACGCGTGTGGTGGTTCGCCAATGGCAGCAGCCATGGCCCGCATGAGGGTGGGCAACACGACAAGGTGGTGCGCCGCGACGACCCTTCCGAACTGTTCTTGTCGAGTGCCGACTGGATGGACCGGAACTTCTTCCGGCGCGTGGAAACGGCCGTGCCCGTGCTAAGGCCTACCCACCGCGCGCGTATCGTGCGCGATCTAGGCGCTTACTTGGCGGACAACACCAACGCCTGGATGATGCGCGAGGACGGCACCTATGTGCGCTCCGTCCCGGCGGCCGGCGAAGCGCCGTTCACGGCGCAGACTTTCCTGGTAGAGCACTACCGCGCGCCAAGCTAACTGACGCGCAGCCGGAACGGCACGACGGCAAGGAACTCCGCTTCTTGCTCGAGATCTTTCGCCGTCAGGGGGTGACGCTTCAGCCAACCGCGCGGGAAGGTGACGGCGAGCGAAGCCTCGCCCACTTTCAGGACAAGGCGCGGTACCGCCACCGCCGAGCGCGAGCGATGCAGCACGGCCGCTAGCCGCAACAACACCATGAGCCGCTGCACCTGGCGCCGCAGGGCCGGGGGCATCTCAGTGAGCCGCGCCAACGCCACCTTGCGCCGGTGCGAACCCACGAGGCAGGCCAGCACTTGCTGCTCTTCACGAGTGAAGCCGGGCATGTCTGCGTGTTCCAGCAGATAGGCACCATGCTTGTGGTAGCCCGGGTGCGCAATGTCGACGCCAATTTCGTGCAAGGCCGCGGCCCAGCGCAGCCACTGGGCGTGCATCTCGAGGTCCAGCTTCCAACCTTCAGCCACTTTCTTCAGCAAGCGTTCGGCGGTATGCCCCACGCGTTCGCCTTGGGCGGGCTCGGCGTTGAAACGTGCCGCCATGCTGGCCACGGTGCGCTCGCGCGCGTCGCCGTCGGACAAACGCCCCAACATTTCGTACAGCGCGCCTTCGCGTAGCGCCCCTTCGGCAACGCGCAAGCGCTGCAAACCTAGCGTACGGAAGATGGCCGTAAGCACGGCCAAGCCGCCCAGAAACACCGGCGCACGTTCCGGCGTAACGCTGACCAGGCCGGCGGCCGCCAGACTGCCTGCGGCACAGACATGGTCCACGAGACGCTCTAAACCGGCGCGCGTGATGTCGCCAGAACGGGCGCTGGAGGGCCACAGTTCCTGCACCGCAGATGCAATGGCCCGCACGCTGCCAGAACTACCAATGGCCTCCTGCCAACCCACCGCGCGGTAATGCTCGGCGATGGGTTCGAGTTCTACGGCGCAGGCCAGCAAGGCGGCGTCGAAGCGCTTCACCGACACCCGGCCCCGCGCGAAATGGTGGTTGGAGATACCCACACAGCCCATGTAGAGGCTTTCCAGCGCCACGGGCTTCAAACCGTTGGCGATGATGCATTCGGTGCTGCCACCGCCAATGTCGATGATGAGCCGGCGCCCAGCGATGCGCGGCAAGGTAAGCGTGACGCCGAGATGAATGAGGCGAGCTTCTTCGATGCCGGAGATGATTTCGATGTGGTGGCCCAGCGCTGCTTCAGCACGGGCCAGAAAACCGCGCGCGCGCTTGGCCTTGCGCAGCGTGTTCGTGCCCACCACGCGCACACCGCCCGCCTGCACTTCGCGCAAGCGTTGGCCAAAGCGCTCGAGGCACGCCAGCGCGCGGCGCTGCACTACCGGGTCCAGGCCACCGTCTTCGGTCAAGCCATCGGCCAGGCGCACCATTTCACGCAAGCGGTCCACGATGACAAGCTGGCCGTGCGCATGCCGCGCCACGACCATGTGGAAAGAATTGGAGCCGAGATCGACCGCCGCCAGAACCGGCGGCACCCGGCGCTTGCGCGCAGCCACTTTAGGCGCTGAAGCTGGAGCCGCAACCGCAAGTGGTTTTGGCGTTGGGGTTGCGAATGACGAACTGCGCGCCCTCCAACCCTTCGCGGTAGTCAATTTCCGCGTTTGCCAGATACTGGAAAGACATGGGGTCCACCACCAGCGTGACGCCAAGGTTGGTGAAGTTGAAGTCGCCGTCTTCGGACTGCTCTTCGAAGGAAAAGCCGTACTGGAAGCCGCTGCAGCCGCCGCCCTGTACGAAAACGCGCAACTTCAGGGCCGGGTTGCCCTCTTCGGCGATGAGCCCCGCCACCTTGGTGGCAGCGGCGTCCGTGAAAACGAGCGCCGGCGCCCCGGGAAGCAGAGCTTCGGGAGCGGAGGAAAAGGCTTGGGCACTGTCTTGCATGGGAATGTCCTGCTGGGGTTGCCCGGAGTTTACCACCCGGGCACTACATGGGAGGATGTTGCCATCTACGGGTTTTTCAAGGGGCCGCGATGCTCTGGCTGAAGGCGCTGCACGTCGTGTTCATGGTCACCTGGTTCGCGGCCCTGTTCTACCTGCCAAGGCTGTTCGTTTACCACGTGGCCGCCCTCGCCGCAGGCGATGCGCAGGGCTCGGCGCGCTTCAAGACCATGGAACGCAAGCTGTTCATCATGATGACGCTGGGCGCCGCGCTCACCACCGTGTTTGGCGTGGCCACCTTGGTGTACGAACCGTGGTACCTGCAGCAAGGCTGGCTGCACCTGAAACTGGCGCTGGTGGGGCTGCTTTACGGCTACCACTATTGGTGCTGGCGGCTGGTGTTGGCGTTCCGCGAAGACCGCAATACGCACAGCGACCCGTGGTACCGCTGGTTCAACGAAGCCCCTACGCTCCTGCTGCTGGGCTGCGTGGTGCTCGTGGTGGTAAAGCCCTTTTAGCCTCCGCCTCGCCCCACCAGTTCGGGTAGGGCGGCAAGGCTTCGCCGTGCACCAGCGGGGCCAGTTCGTGCAGCGCGCGCCGGTAAACGTCGCGCTTGAAATACACCACGGTGCGGATTGGTTCCCACCAGTCCACCCAGCGCCCGCGGTCGAACTCGGGCGGCTCGTCGCTGGCATCGAACCGAATGCTCGCCTCGGCGGAGCGCAGCTTCAGCAGAAACCAACGCTGCTTCTGGCCAATGCACAAAGGCTGGGAATGGCGGCGCACGTACTGCTTCGGCAGGCGATAGCGCAGCCAACCGCGGGTGACGCCCACCACGTCGACATCGGCAGGGACCAGCCCCACCTCTTCGGTCAATTCACGTAGCACGGCGGCCTCGGGTTGTTCGCCCAGGCGCACGCCGCCCTGGGGGAACTGCCAGCCGCGGCCGCCGGCCCGGCCACCGAGAAACAGGCGCCCGTCATCGCGCATGAGCACGATGCCCACATTCGCCCGGAACCCTTCTTCGTCGATCCAGTCGCTCATCGCCAGCCAGCCCTCAGTACGTTGCCAGTGTACAACGGGCGCGCCTGCCCCTACCCTGCGCGCATGGTTGCCCGCGCCGTCACCACTTTCGCCCTCCTGCTGCTGCTCAGCCTTCTGGCTGTGGGGGTAGCTGTGTCTATCGGTTCTGCCGGTCCCGGCCCGCTGGCCCTGTGGCAGGACTTCTGGCACGGCGAAGGCGCCGCCGGTGAACTGGCCCGCCTGCTGCTGCTGGAGGTGCGTCTGCCCCGGGCGCTGGCGGCGTTTGCGGCCGGCGGCCTGCTGGCGCTGAACGGCGTGTGGATGCAGGCCCTGCTGCGCAACCCGCTGGCAGACCCGTACGTGCTCGGCGTTTCTGGCGGTGCGGCCGTGGGCGCACTGGCCGCCCTGGTGCTGGGGGCGGCCGGGTTCACGGTGGCCAGCAGCGCTGCCTTGGGCGCCCTGTGCGCCACGGCCCTGGTGTTCGGCCTGGCCCATGGCCGGGGCGCTTGGACCGCGGAGCGCTTATTGCTCACTGGCGTGGTGGTCGCCGCTGGCACCGGCGCGCTGGTGAGCCTGCTGCTGGCGCTGGCCGAAGAACAACAACTGCGCGGCATGCTGTTCTGGCTAATGGGCGACCTGACTTTGGCGGCTTCGCCTTGGCCATTGCTGGTGGCGCTGGCGCTGGCCATTCCACTGGCCGTGGCCGTGGGCCGCCCGCTGAACGTCTTGGCGCGCGGCGAACTGCAGGCGCGGGCGCTGGGCTTGGCAGTGCAGCCGCTGCGGCTTGGCCTCTTCGCTGTCACCAGCATACTTACAGGACTGGTGGTCATCACGGTAGGCAGCATCGGCTTCGTGGGCCTGCTGGTGCCACACGCCATGCGGCGTTTGCTGGGCACGGACCATCGCTTGGTAGGCCCGGCCAGTGCGCTGGCGGGTGGCGCGCTGTTGGTGCTAGCCGACCTTGCCGCCCGCACCGTGGTGGCGCCACGCCAGTTGCCCGTAGGCGCCCTGACCGCCTTGCTGGGCGTGCCTTGGGTGCTGCTCGTTATCGCGCGAGTAAGGCGCCCCGCCGGCTGAGTGCGGCGGTTGCCGCGGCGCAGCCCCACGCCACGAAGCCTCCTGCTGCCAACAACGTCGCCGTCAGGGTGGGCGCGCCATCCAGAAAATGGCTCACCACCCAAGCCACCAAGCCGCCAGTGCCTAGCTGAATAACGCCCAGCAAAGCCGAACCACGCCCGACGAGCGCCGGCGCAATGGCCAGCGTGACCGCCTGCAACTGCGGTTGCACCAGGCCCCAGCCCGCCGTCAACAGCGTCATGGGCAAGACGAACGCATACGGCGAGTGCACGGGCCAAGCCACGCAGAGCACCCACTGCAGCAGGCCGCCCAAGGCGAACACCGCAGCACCACGCTGCAACACGCGCCCGGAAATGCCCTTCACCAACCACAAGCTCAGCAAACTGCCCACCGGAAACCCGGCGAGCGACAGCGTAATCCACAGCCCCAACTGCGCCGGCGCAATGCCGAACCACTGCTTCAACACGAACGGCGCCGTGGACATGTACACCACGATGGCCGAATAGCCGCAGCCGATGGTGGCCAAGGCCGCCACGCGTTCCTTCGCCGACAAGATCTCGCGCAGCGCGGCCACCAACCGTGCCGGTTGCAAGGCCGCCAGGTCTTTGGCGGGCAAGGTTTCGCGGTAGAGCAGCGCTACCAAGCACCACACCACCACGCCATACCCCAAGAAAAAATAGAACGGGCCGGGCCAACCATAGAGCGCCAGCAATTTTGAGGACAGTGCCGGCGCAAACAACGGCACCGCTGCCATACCGAGCCCCAGCAAACTGAAAGCGCGCGCGGCTTTCGAGGGTGGCAGCACATCGCGCACGATGGCGCGCGCGAGGACCGGGCCCGCCGCCGCGCCGGCAGACTGCACCACGCGCCACACCAGCAGTTCGTCGAAGGAACTGGCCTGGCCGGCCAGCGCAGCGCCCAGCACATAAAGAGCAAAGCCCACCAGCAACACGGGCCGACGTCCGTAACGGTCTGCCCACAAGCCCATGAAGGCCTGCGCAACGGCAAACGACGCCAGCGCCAGCGAGAACACCAACTGCACGCGCGGCATGGGCACCGCGAATGCCTCGCGCAAGACCGGCAGCGCCGGCAGCATGGGGTCTGTGAGCAGCGGCAAGCTCCAGCTGCACAGGCAAACCAGCAGCATGGCCATGGGCGTCAACCGCTCGTCCTGCTTCATGGCCCCCAACGTCCTTCCCCCACGCCCTTGCGGCGTCATCGCGAGTTCATCGCGAAAAATCCGGGTCGGTGTCGCCGGCTACCGCCAAGCGGTTACGGCCGGCGGACTTCGCGCGGTAAAGCGCGGCGTCGGCTTCGGCAAGCAAGTGTTCCGCCATGTCCTTGTAGTCGGCATCGGCGCGCGTGGGCTGTGCCGCCGCCAAGCCAATCGATAGCGTCACTGCCACCGTGCGGCCCGGCGCGAATTCCACCGGCGCTGTCATGGCCGCCTGAATACGTTGCACCAGCACCCGTGCCGAGTTGGCATCGGTATCCGGCAACAGCAAGGCCAGTTCATCGCCACCAAAACGCGCCGCCACGTCGCTCACACGGATGAGGCCTTCGATGCGCCCCGTCACTTCGCGCAGTACTTCATCGCCCACCAAGTGGCCGTAGGTATCGTTAACACTCTTGAAGTGATCGAGGTCGATCATCAAGCAAGACAAGCTGCCACCGCGACGCTTGGCACGCGCCAGTTCTTCACGCAGCCGTGAATTCAAATAGCGCCGCGTATGCCAGCCAGTGAGGTAATCCGACAAGCCGCTCTTCAACACGCGCGCCCGGTTGCAGGCATTTTCGAGGCAAACCGAAGCCACGGCGGCCAAGTGCGAAAGAAAATCGCTGGCCAGTTGGTGCGTGAAACGGTCAGGAACCCGGCTGGCAAAGTTCAGCGTGCCCGTAGAGCGCTCGCCGCGACGCAAAGGCAGGAGGGCCAAACTCTGCAAGCCTTCCACACCGGGAAACAACAACTGGTGGTCTGGCCGCACGAACCGCCCGAGCCACGGGCGATGCAGCGCCGGCAACTGCGGCGCCAGCCCCGCGAGCGT
>CALPVO020000125.1 GCA_943327025.2 Janthinobacterium lividum | reverse complement strand
CTTCCAGCGCCATGTCCAGCGAGTGGCACACGGTCGGGATGTGCTTCGCTTCTTCCGGCTCCAGGTCGTACAGGTCCTTGTCCGCGGCTTCGCCCGGGTGGATCTTGTTCTGGATACCATCGAGGCCAGCCATCAGCATGGCGGCGAAGGCCAGGTACGGGTTCGCGGTGCTGTCCGGGAAGCGGACTTCAATGCGACGCGCCTTGGCGGAAGACACGAACGGAATGCGGATGGAGGCCGAACGGTTGCGCGCCGAGTAAGCGAGCATGACCGGCGCTTCGAAGCCCGGCACCAGGCGCTTGTAGCTGTTGGTGCTGGCGTTCGTGAACGCGTTCAGCGCCTTGGCGTGCTTGATGATGCCGCCGATGTAGTACAGGCACTCGTCCGACAGACCAGCGTACTTGTCGCCAGCCATCACGTTCTTGCCGTCCTTCGCCAGCGACTGGTGCACGTGCATGCCGCTGCCGTTGTCGCCGACGAGCGGCTTCGGCATGAAGGTGACCGTCTTGCCGTAAGCGGCACCGACGTTCTGCAGCGCGTACTTGAGGATGAGGACTTCGTCCGCCTTCTTCACGAGCGTGTTGGCATTGATGCCGAGTTCGCACTGGCCACCGGTGGCCACTTCGTGGTGGTGTACTTCCACCTTCAGGCCCATGTCTTCACAGGCACGGCACATGGCGGCACGAATGTCCTGATAGGCGTCGACCGGGGGCACGGGGAAGTAGCCGCCCTTCACGCCCGGACGATGGCCCTTGTTGCCACCTTCCAGCATCGAACCGCTGTTCCAGGCACCCTGGATGGAGTCGATGTGGTGGTAGGACTGGTGCATGTCGTTGCCGAAACGCACGTCGTCGAAGATGAAGAATTCGTTTTCGGGACCGAACAGCGCCGTGTCAGCGATGCCGGTGCTCTTCAGGTAAACCTCGGCGCGCTTGGCGAGGCTGCGCGGGTCGCGCTCGTAGCCCTGCATGGTGGCCGGTTCGATGATGTCGCAACGGATGATGACCGTCGGGTCCTCGAAGAACGGGTCGAGGATGGCGGTAGACGGGTCCGGCATGAGGATCATGTCGGATTCGTTGATGCCCTTCCAGCCAGCGATCGACGAACCGTCGAACATCTTGCCGTCGACGAAGAAGTCGTCGTTGATGTAACGGGCCGGGATCGTGACGTGCTGCTCCTTGCCGCGCGTGTCGCAGAACCGAAGGTCCGCGTACTTGATCTCGTTGTCCTGGATCAGCTTGATGACATCAGCGGGCGTCGACATCGCAACCTCCGGAAGGGAACTTAACTAGAAAGAAGTGTTTGCTGGCGAGCCTTCCTGACGGAGGGCCCTCCAACGGGGCACTACCCAAGATGGTGCACGAAGCGTGCCGACCTTGGATAGCTATTAAAAACAAGGGGTTGGAGCTAACTGGCCCCAACTCGAGAGCCGTTTCGCACTAAATTAGTGCGCCCCGAAGCAGAAGCGCACCAAAAAAGTGCGTAGCTACTTCGAAACAGCACCAGTTTACAGCGTTTCCGCCAGGAACTGCAGCACGCGGCCCCGGGCCTGCGCGGCGGCACGCTGGTTGTACATGCCGCGGCCCCAGCAGTTGAAGCCGTGGTCCACCGCCGGGTAGACATGCACGCTGGCATTCGGGCGGCCGGCGAAGGCGGCCTGTACCGCGGCCACCGCCGGTGCCTGAATGTAGTGGTCCTGCTCGGCGAAGTGGAACTGGATGGGGCAGGAAATACGCGGCGCATCGCCTAGCAGGCTGTCGATGCCGCCACCGTAGTAGCTCACCGCCGCATCCACACCGGAATGCGCGGCCGCCAGGAACGACAAGCGCCCGCCCATGCAGTAACCGATGGAAGCCACGCCACCCGACAATTCCGGGCGCGCACGCAGCGCCGCCACCGTGGCGGTGACGTCACTGACCGCCTTCGCTCCGTCCATCGTCATCATCAGGTCGAGGCCCGTCTGGAAATCCGCGGGGCCGTAACCCAAATCCGCGCGGTGCCCCTTGCGCCAGAACAGGTCGGGCGCCAGCACCACGTAGCCATCCAGCGCGTATTGGTCCGCCACTGCACGAATGTGCTCGTTCACCCCGAAGATTTCCTGGATGAGCACGATGCCGGGGCCGTGGCCGCCTTGCGGACCAGAGTCTGCGCCCTTGGGAGGCAGGGCGAGATAGCCGCCGAAAACTCCGTCCTCGGCCTTGATGTCGATCCAGGTACCGCTCATGGGAAAGCTCCGCTCGGGGGTTTGGTTAACAGACAGGCTTGGAAAGATACCCCAATGGCAGGGGGAGTCACAGCAAGAGTCGGGAGCAAGCTCCCGCCCGCCATGGAACCCGCACTTGCGGGAGCGAGCAGCCTCGCGACTCCGGTAAACTACTGCATTCGACCGCCTTCAACGGATACCGGACCACCATGGCCTCCCCCGCTCCAGCGCGCCCGCGCACTTTCCAGGACCTCATCGCCAGCCTGAAGGACTACTGGGCCGCGCAGGGCTGCGTCATCGTCGAGCCCTACGACATGGAAGTGGGTGCCGGTACCTTCCACCAGTCCACGTTCTTGCGCTCCATCGGCCCGGAACCCTGGAACGCCGCCTACGTGCAGCCCTCGCGCCGCCCCACGGACGGCCGCTACGGCGAAAACCCGTTCCGTCTGCAGCACTACTACCAGTTCCAAGTGGCCATGAAGCCCTCGCCGCCGGATCTCATCGAGCTGTACTTAGGCTCGCTACGTGCGCTTGGCTTCGACCCGCTCACCCATGACATTCGCCTGGTGGAAGACAACTGGGAAAGCCCCACCATCGGCGCTTGGGGTCTCGGTTGGGAAATCTGGCTGAACGGCATGGAAGTCACGCAGTTCACCTATTTCCAGCAAGTGGGTGGCCTCGACTGCCGTCCGGTGATGGGCGAGATTACTTACGGCTTGGAACGTCTTGCCATGTACCTGCAAGGCGTGGAAAGCGTTTACGACTTAGTGTGGACCGATGGCCCGAAGGGTCGCGTCACTTATGGCGATGTGTACCACCAGAACGAAGTGGAGCAGAGCACCTACAACTTCGAATATGCCGACGTGGACATGCTGTTCCGCCAGTTCGAAGAACACGAAAAGGAATGCCAGCGCTTGTTGGAAGTGCCACTGGCTTTGCCTGCCTACGAGCGCATGCTGAAAACCAGCCACACCTTTAACCTGCTCGATGCCCGCCGCGCCATTTCGGTCACCGAGCGCCAGCGCTACATCCTGCGCGTACGCACCTTGGCACGCGGTGTGGCAGAGGCCTATTACCAAAGCCGCGAAAAACTCGGGTTCCCCATGCTGCGTGGAGTGGCGCCATGAGCACCCGTGACTTCCTCGTCGAGATCGGCACCGAAGAACTGCCGCCGCTGTCGCTACCGGAACTCTCCAGCGCTTTCACCGAAGGCGTCGTCGCCGGCTTGGCAGCGCAAGGCATTCCGCATGGCGCCGTACACAGCTATGCCACGCCACGCCGCTTGGCCATGCTTATCCACGCGGTTCCAGAACGGCAGGCGGACCAGACCGTACAGCGCAAGGGCCCGCCGGTCAGCGCCGCGTACGACAAGGAAGGCAAGCCCACGCGTGCGGCGCAGGCCTTCGCCGACTCTACCGGTACGCCAGTAGCTGAATTACAACGCGTTCAAGAAGCGAAGGGTGAGTTCTTGTTCTGGTCCGGCGTGAAGCCCGGTGCCGTAGTGGCAGAGTTGCTGCCGGGCCTGGTGCAAGCGTCGCTCGACAAGCTGCCCATCGCCAAGCGCATGCGCTGGGGTGCCGGCGAAGCCACCTTCGTGCGCCCGGTCCACTGGGTGGTCTTGTTGTTTGGCAATGACGTGTTGCCTGCCAAACTGTTCGAACTGGCTGCCGGCCGTGAAACCCGTGGCCATCGCTTCCATGCGCCCGAGGCGCTAGCCATTACGGCCCCCGCGGACTATGCCAAGTTGCTGCTGGAGCAGGGCCATGTCGTCGCGGACTTCGCTGACCGTCGCGAACGTATCCGCGCCGGCGTGCTCGCTGCTGCTGCCGCTTGCAGTGGCGAACCGGTACTCGACGCTGAATTGCTGGACGAAGTAACGGCGCTCGTGGAATGGCCGGTGCCCGTGGCAGGCCAATTCGAAGAGCGCTTCCTCGCCTTGCCGGAACAAGTGCTCATCTCGACGCTCATGGAACACCAGCGCTACTTCCCGGTGCGCGGCGCCGACGGCAAGCTGACGCCTTGGTTCATCACCGTCAGTAACATCGTCAGCCGTGACCCCGCACAAGTGCGTGCCGGCAACGAACGCGTAGTGCGCCCACGCCTCACAGACGCTGCGTTCTTCCACGACACCGACCGCAAGCAACCCCTCGCCGCGCGTGAAGCCGGTCTTGCCAAGGTGACGTACCAAGCCCAGCTAGGTAGCTATGCGGACAAGGCGGCCCGCGTTGGCGCCTTGGGCATGCAGATTGCCAAGCTGCTCGGTGCCGACACGGCGCTGGTAGAACGCGCCGCACGGCTTGCCAAGTGCGACCTGCTCACCAACATGGTGGGCGAGTTCCCCGAACTGCAAGGCGAGATGGGCCGCGACTATGCGCGGGATGACGGCGAACCGGCCGAAGTAGCCGAAGCGGTCTTCGAACACTACTTGCCGCGCTTTGCTGGCGACATATTGCCCACCACCCGCACGGGCACCGTGCTGGCGCTGGCGGACAAGCTGGACACGCTGGCCGGCATTTTCGCGCTGGGTCAGCGCCCGAGCGGCACAAAAGACCCTTTCGGCCTGCGGCGTTCGGCCCTCGGCTTGCTGCGCATTGTGTTGGAAGGCCGCTTCGTACTCGATCTCGCACCACTCCTGCTCACTGCTGTGGAAGCAGCCCGCACCGATTCGCTGCGCGTGACTGGCAAGACGCCAGCACCAGCAGCCGAAGTGGCCGCACAGTTGCAAGAGTTCCTCAACGATCGCTTGCGCGGTTTGCTGGTGGACGGTGGCCGCGTAGCGGGTGCCACGGGTGAAATGTTCGAGGCAGTGGCCGCGAACCAACCGACGGCGCCCTTGGACTTCGAAGCACGCTTGCTGGCCTTGGTGGCCTTCCTGCAGCTGCCGGAAGCCGCCGCGCTGGCGGCCGCCAACAAGCGCGCGGCCAATCTGCTGAAGAAGAGCGAAGAAGCTACTGGCACCGTGGAAGCCGCGGTGCTGGTGCTGCCGGCGGAGCAAGCGCTGCATGCGGCTATCGAGGCACTGCGCCCTGCAGTGGAAAGTGGTTTGGCCGCTGGTGAATACACTGCAGCCTTGTCACTGCTTTCGCAATTGCGTGCGCCGGTGGACGCCTTCTTCGACGGCGTCATGGTGAACGACGAAGATCCGCGCATCCGCGCCAACCGTCTGGCGCTTTTGGCCGGTTTGCGGGCCTTGTTCCTGCGGGTGGCCGACCTTTCCCGACTCGCGCTTTAACTGGAGAACCAGCGTGCAATACCTTTTGTCTATCGTGTTCACGCTGCTGTTCTTCATCGCTACCCTGTTAACGGCCATCGTCATCATCCTCTTCGGCTGGTTGCCCTGGCGCACTCGCTACGACATCGCGCGCGCCTGGGCCTGGACGGTGCTGCACCTCGGTAAATGGCTATGTGGACTGGACTGGGTCGTCGAAGGCCGCGAGAACATTCCCACCGAAGGCGCCCATGTCACCTTCTGGAAGCACAGCAGTAGTTGGGAAACGGTAGCGCAGACGCTGGTGTTCCCACCGCAGGCGTGGGTGTTGAAGCGCGAAATTCTTTGGATTCCTTTCGTGGGCCAAGCCGCCTTGCTCATGAAGCCCATTGCCATCAACCGCAAGGCGGGTAGCCGTGCCGTGATGCAAGTGGTGGAACAAGGCTGCGCACGCCTCAAGGAAGGCATGTGGGTACTTATCTTTCCGGAGGGTACTCGCACCAGTCGTGGCGAAGACCGCAAGTGGGGCCTTTCCGGCGCCTTGCTCGCCACCCGTGCGGGGTGCAAGGCCGTGCCCGTGGCCCATAACGCGGGCGACCTGTGGGGACGTCGCGGTCTCTTGAAGCGCCGCGGCACCATCCGTATCGTCATTGGGCCACCCATCGACGCCACCGGCATGGAGGCACGCGACTTGAACACGCAATTGCGCGCTTGGGTAGACGCCAAGACCGCAGAAATTTCCCGCTAGCCGCGGTTCAATCCGTCGCCCGTTCCGCGGGCGAGTCCGCGGGGGCTTCGGTAGACGGTTCCGCCGCGGGCTTGCGACGCGTGCCGGCGTAAAGTTCGAACACCAGTAACCGGCAAGGAATACTGCCATTCATCAACCGAATGGTGCGCGCCGGCTTGAGGCCAATGGCCTTGTACGGGGAGGCGTCGGCTGCTAGTAACGCCGCGCGCCAGCCAGCAAAGCGCTGCTTCAGCGTATCGCCTATCTCGCTGTATAAGGGCTCAAGGTCCGCCATCCCACCACCGATGCGTTCACCATACGGCAGGTTCGTCACCAGCAAGCCGGTAGGGGTCGGTGGTTCCACGTCTTGGAAGCGGCAGGTGTTGAAAGTGATGTAGCGCTCCACCCGCGCGGCCAGCGCGCT